>JBIOVW010000449.1:0-20061 GCA_044867945.1 Nakamurella sp.
GTTCGCCGAGGCGGGCGATCAGGCGGCCGGCCTTGATCTGCAGCGGCTCCACGGTGACCTGCACCTCGGGCAGGTGCTGCGCACCCTGGACGGTTGGAAGGTCATCGACTTCGAAGGCGAGCCGGCCAAGCCGCTGGACTTCCGCCGCGGCATGCACAGTCCGCTCAAGGACGTCGCCGGCATGCTGCGGTCGTTCGACTACGCCGCACGGGGCCAGACGATCAACCCGCACGCCGACGCGCAACACAGGTACCGCGCCGCCGAGTGGGCCGCACGGAACCGCGAATCGTTCTGCGACGGCTACGCGTCGGTGTCCGCCACCGACCCGCGACACGCCGACAGCCTGCTGCGCGCCTTCGAGCTCGACAAGGCGATCTACGAAGTTGTCTACGAACATGGACACCGGCCCATGTGGGAAGCCATTCCACTGCAGGCCGTTGTCGCCCTCACCAACCCCGGAGGAAGCGCGTGACCACCAACAACACCCCGGAGCCGGGCGCGGCGCAATCCTCCGCTCCTGAGGCCGCCACGCCCGCCACCCCCGCGAAGACCAGCCGTCGGCGCACCCCGGTCGCCAAAACCCCGGCCGCCACGCCCGCGGACGCCACGCCCGCGGGCGCGGCAACGCCGAAGGCCGCGGCGAGGACGCGCAAGGCTGCGCCGAAGGCCGCTGCCGACAAGGCGCCGGCGAAGACCCCCGCGAAGCGCGCGCCGCGCAGGAAGGCAGCCACACCGGCCGAGTCCCCGGTGGCCGGCGGCGCGGTCGACACCCCGCTGGCTCCCGACGAGCCGACCTCCACCGAGCCGGTGGCCGCCGCTCCCGATTCCGCGCCGGCGCCGGCCTCCGAGCCGACCACCGACCAGTACGAGAAACTGATCGGCGGCGACACCCACGATCCGCACGGGATTCTCGGTGCACATCCGCGCGGCGACGGACACACCGTCATTCGCACGCTGCGGCACAACGCCAGCTCGGTCACGCTGCTGCACAAGGGCGTCGAGACGCCGTTCGAGCACGCGCACGGCGGCGTGTTCAGTGCGGTCATCGACGGCCCGGTGAGCGACTACCGGATCCGCGTCGACTACGGGCAGGGCGCGGTGTACGAGGTCGACGACCCGTACCGCTGGTTGCCCACGCTGGGCGAGATCGACCTGCACCTGATCGGCGAGGGACGGCACGAGAACCTCTGGGAGGTGCTCGGCGCACACGTGCGCAGCTATGACACCCCCGGCGGTCAGGTGACCGGCACGTCGTTCGCGGTGTGGGCGCCCAATGCCCGCGGCGTGCGGGTGACCGGCGACTTCGACTACTGGTCCGGCGCTGGCACCCCGATGCGTTCCCTCGGCTCGTCGGGCGTGTGGGAGCTGTTCGTACCCGGCGTCGGCGAGGGCACCCGGTACAAGTTCCAGATCCTCGGCCAGGACGGCGTGTGGCGGGAGAAGGCCGACCCGTTCGCGTTCGCCAGCGAGGTACCGCCGGCCACCGCGTCGATGGTCACCCGCTCGAGCTACGAGTGGAGCGACGACGACTGGATCGCCCGCCGCGGCGAGACCGATCAGCTCAGCAGCCCGATCTCCATCTACGAGATCCACGCAGGCTCCTGGCGGGAGGGCCTGACCTACCGGGAGATGGCCGACGCGCTGATCGCCGATCTGGCCGACACCCAGTTCACCCATGTGGAGTTCCTGCCGCTGGCCGGCCACCCGTTCGCGCCGTCATGGGGTTACCAGGTGACGTCGTACTACGCCCCCGACTCCCGGTTCGGCTCCCCCGACGATCTGCGGTACCTGATCGACCGGCTGCATCAGGCCGGCGTCGGCGTGATCATGGACTGGGTGCCCGCGCACTTCCCGAAGGACGAGTGGGCGCTCGGCCGCTTCGACGGCACGTCCCTGTACGAGCACGCCGACCCACGGCGCGGCGAGCAGCCGGACTGGGGCACGTTCGTGTTCGACTTCGGCCGCCGCGAGGTGCGCAACTTCCTGGTCGCCAACGCGCTCTACTGGTTCGAGCAGTTCCACGTGGACGGCCTCCGGGTCGACGCGGTGGCCTCGATGCTCTACCTGGACTACTCGCGCGAGGACGGGCAGTGGCTGCCCAACATCTACGGCGGCAACGAGAACCTGGACGCGGTCGCATTCCTGCAGGAGACGAACGCGACCGTGGGCAAGCGGGTACCGGGCGCGCTGATGATCGCCGAGGAGTCGACCGCCTGGCCCGGGGTCACCCGGCCGACCCACCTCGGCGGCCTCGGCTTCCACCTGAAGTGGAACATGGGCTGGATGCACGACAGCCTCGGCTACGTCTCCCGTGACCCGAACTACCGCTCGTGGCACCACAACGAGATGACGTTCTCGCTGATGTACGCCTTCTCCGAGCAGTTCGTGCTGCCCATCTCGCACGACGAGGTGGTGCACGGCAAGGGGTCGCTGTGGTCGAAGATCCCCGGGGACGAATGGCAGAAGGCGGCGACGCTGCGCACGTTCCTGGCCCACCAGTGGGCGCACCCGGGCAAGCAGCTGCTGTTCATGGGGCAGGAGCTGGGCAACCCGTGGGAGTGGAACGAGGCGATCCAGCTGCCGTGGCAGCTCAAGGACTACCCGCTGCACAACGGCGTCCGCACCCTGGTCGGAGACCTGAACCGCATCTACCGGACGCATCCGGCGCTGTACACCCAGGACTTCACGCCCAGCGGGTTCACCTGGCTGGACGCGAACGACCGGGAGGGCAACGTGCTGGCCTACCTGCGTTGGGGCAGCGACGGGTCGGTGCTGGCCTGCATCCTGAACTTCTCGCCGATGCCGCACAGCGGCTACCGGATCGGGCTGCCGCAGGCCGGGGTGTGGAAGGAGGCGGTGAACACCGACTCCGAGCTGTACGGCGGATCCGGCGCAGGCAACATGGGCGCCGTGATGGCCACCGAGCACGCCTCGCACGGACAGCCGGCGTCGGCGACCATCACCATTCCCCCGCTCGGATCGCTCTGGTTGGTGCCGGAATCCAAGGGTTAGCTCGCGGGAACGCGACGCCCCGGACCGGACGACTCGTCGCCCTGGTCGCGTCGGCCGTGGTGATGGTGCTGGCCACCCTGCTGGTGATCGGGTACGCCGGCGCGGTCGGATCGACCGGGACTGCCCTGGCCGCCGAGCGGATCGACGTGTCGGCCGGTGGGGTGCCCATTCGCGCGATCGGGTCGTTCGGCGAGCCGGCCGGCTCGGATGATGCGGTCGACCCGTTCCTGAGTTCGGCGGATGGCGACCGGGTGGTGTCGGCGGTGTTCGCCGACCTCGAGGAGTACTGGTCGGCGCAGCTGTCCGCCGCCGGCGGGCCCGGGCTGGTGCCGCCGGCCGGCGGGTTCGTGTCGATGGACAGCCTGGATCCGGCGGGTTCCGCCTCGGATGCGCTGTGCGTCACCGATCCGAAACAGATCGCCGGGAACGCCTTCTACTGTCCGTCCCAGGACGGGATCGTCTTCGATTCGGCGGCCCTGGTGCCGGTGTTGCTCGGGTCCTACGGCAGCGCCGGCTTGGCGGCCGCGTTCGCCCACGAGTTCGGCCATGCCGTCCAGGTGCAGGCGGGTCCGACACCCGCCGACCGCGCCTCCGATCCGGATCGCTACCCGGCGATCCTCATCGAGGCCCAGGCCGATTGCGCGGCGGGTGCCTTCCTGGCCCACGCGACATCGTCAGACGCCGAGCGGGTGCGCGTGCCGGCGGCGTCGCTGGTGCGGGCGGTGTCGCCGTTGCTGGACTTCCGGGACCAGCCCACGGTGTCACCGTCCGACGCCACCGCTCACGGCCTCGGCCTGGACCGCCTCGGGTTCGTCCTGCACGGCTTCCGCAACGGCGGGATGTCGTGCTGGACGATGACCACCGACGACCTGTCCCTGACCCTGGGCCGGGCCGGCGTGACCGACGGCGCCGAGCCCCGGTTCGCGTCGACCGCCGCCGTGCTCGACGCGGCGACCGCGTCGGTCGCCGAGTTTTCCGGGGTCGCCGCCGCCGCGCCCGACCCCGCCGACCTGGACCGGGCGGGTTCACTTGGCCAGTTCGCGGCGGGCGCCGCCGTTGCGCTGGCGACCGGCCGCGAGCTGTCCGGAAGTGCGGTGGGGGCGGCCTGTTTCACCGGGTCGTGGACGGCATCGGTGTTCGGGTCGGTGCCGGCCGGGGAGCTGGGGTCGCGGGCCGATGACGCGGATGAGGCGCTGGACCTGATCCGATCGCGGCCGGGGGTCGGTTTCGATGAACTCGTCGCCTATGCCGACGGCTTCCACGGCGGCCGTGCGGTCTGCGGCTGATCCGAGGTGTATGTGGCTCAGTACAGCGCGGCAGCCAGCGCCCGGCGTGCCTTGATCACTTCCGGATCGTCCGTCGCGAACAGCGAGAACAGTTCCACCAAATGCTCTCTCGCTACCGTGCGCTCCTCGCCGGAGGTGCGCCGGACCGTTTCGACGAGCCGCTTGAACGCGCCTTCGGCGTCACCCGCGGCCAGCTGTGCGTCAGCGGCGCCCTTCTGCAACTCGACGTCGTCGGGGGCCGTGTCGGCCCGGGCGATGGTGTCGGCGGGCAACTGGTCCACCCGGGCGAGCAGCCCGGTCTGGGCGAGCGCCGCCTTGGCCTCGGCGTTGGAAGGCTCGGCCGCGAGTATCTGCTGGTAGGCCAGCTCGGCGGCGGCGTAGTCGCCCTTGGCGAGGGCCTCCTCGGCGGCGACGAACCGTGGGTCCTCCGGCTCGGGCTCGACCTCCCCGCCACCTTCGGCCGCCAACCGCGCCTCCGCCTGCCGAATCCCGGGCAGGTGGTCCCGGAGCGCGTCGAGCAGGGCGGAGATCCACTGTCGCACCTGCGGCTCGGGCAGCGGCGCGGTGAGCGGCTCGGTGATCGGCTGCCCCTGGGCGATCGCGATCACCACGGGCAGCGACTGCACCTGGAATGCCTGAGCGATGCGCGGGTTGGCGTCGACATCGACCCGACCGAGGATCCATGAGCCGCCGGCGGCCGCGGCCAGCCTGCTCAGCGTCGCGGACAGCTCCCGACCCGGCTCCGCCCAGCTCGCCCACAGGTCGATCACGACCAGGACCTGCGACGACGCCTGCAGCAGGCTACCGAAGGTCGTCTCGTCGACATCGACCACGAACGGAGACGGTTGTGCGTCCGTGCCCGGCACACCTGGTGCACCAGCAGCGACGTCACCGGCGCCGGGGGCGGAGGTGCCGGGGGCAGCGGGGCCGGCCGCGGGGGTGGGCCGGTTCTTCAGTGCGGACAGGTCAATGGCTCCGGCGAACGAGGCGCTCATCGCCGCGGTCTGCTGCTGCCGGGGGTTGGGACGACTCATGGCTTCATCTTCACATGCCGGTGCGACAGGCCGACCGACAGAGCAGGTCATACGGGATCGAGCTCGAGCCGACCCAGCCGTTCAGGATCCGACAGGACGTCGATGGCCATGATGCGGCCACCCGTCACGGTGAAGGCCATCACGAACTGGACTCGGCCGTGTGGCGCGACGATCACTCCGGCGGCACCGTTGACCAGAGCGCGGTGGACGAACGGCGCCAACGGGGTCGACGCGAACGCCTGCCGGGCCACCGCCGCCGCGCCGTGCAGGACCATCGTCATCTGTGGACGGGCACTGCCGCCGTCGGAACGGAGCACGACGTCGGGATGCAGCACGGCGAGCAGGGCGTCGAAATCACCCCGGTTCGCGGCGGCGAAGAAGGCGTCCACGACCTGGCGCTGCCGACCGAGGTCGCGGTCCGGTTCCGGTGCTCCGCCACGGACTCGGCGCCGAGCCCGCGAGGCAAGTTGGCGGGTGGCCGCGGGGGTCCGGTCCAGCATTGTGGCGATCTCCGCCATGGGTAGGTCGAACAGGTCGTGCAACACGAACGCCAGTCGCTCAGCCGGGCTCAACTGGTCCAGCACCACCAGCAGCGCCAACCCGACGGCGTCCGCGAGCAGTGCCTGCTGCTCCGGGTCCGGGCGGTCGTCGCGGCTGATGAGCGGGTCGGGGACGTGCACGTCGAGCGGCGTCTCGCGGCGGTGTGCGCGGGTTCGGAGCAGGTTGAGGCACACCCGCGCGACGATCGTGGTGAGCCATCCGCCCATGTTGTCCACATCGCCGGAGTCGGCACGGCTCACCCGCAGCCAGGCGTCCTGAAGTGCATCTTCGGCCTCGGCGACCGAGCCGAGCATCCGGTAGGCCACCGCGCGCAGGTGCGGACGATGCCGCTCGAACTCCTCGACGAGGAACTCTGCTTGGTCCGTCACGTCACATCCCTTCCCTCTGCCGTGTCAATGGCTCTGACACCCCGCGACCGCGGGATGTGACCGCGGCCCCCTGCGGGCCGCTCGACGAAAGGCCGAGAAGTTGACCTCACCAATTCTGATCACCGGCGGTACCGGCACCCTTGGTAGCCTCGTAGTTCCCCGACTGGCGGCGGATCACCCCGTGCGGGTGCTCAGTCGCGGCCGCCGGCCCGGCGTGCCCGGCGTCGAACACGTCACCGCGGACCTGCTCTCCGGCCGGGGCATCGACGCGGCCCTGGCCGACGTCCGCATCGTGGTCCACCTCGCGGGAGGACCCAAGGGCGACGACCGCGCGGCACACAACCTGCTCAGCGCCGCCCGCAACGGCGGCGTCGAACACGTCGTCTCGATCTCGGTCGTCGGTGCGGATCGCATGCCCGTGGGCTACTTCCGGGCGAAGGTCGGGCTCGAGCGGGCCCTGGCCGACGCCGGCGTTCCGTGGTCGCTGGTGCGTGCGGCTCAGTTCCAGGAATCGTGCTACGACCTCGCCGGCAAGATGGCCAGGCTGCCCGTCGTCGCTGTCCCCACGGGGGTCCGCCTCCAACCGGTCGCCGCGGCCGAGGTCGCAGACCG
Source organism: Nakamurella sp. (assembly GCA_044867945.1). Taxonomy (GTDB): domain Bacteria; phylum Actinomycetota; class Actinomycetes; order Mycobacteriales; family Nakamurellaceae; genus Nakamurella. The sequence goes on from JBIOVW010000449.1 coordinate 6,874, forward strand.
GATTGCCGACCTTGCCCTGGGCGCCGCGGCGGGGCGGGTCGACGACCTCGTCGGCCCGACCACACACGACGCGGCGCAGGTGATCCGCGGCGCCCTGCGGGCACGCGGCAAGCGCCGGCCGTTCCTGCCGGTGCACATCCCCGGCAAGGCCGGGAGGGCGTACCGGGCAGGGTGGAACCTGAGCAGCTCAAGCGGCCGAGGCAAGACCTGGGAGGCGTTCCTCGCGCAGGAGGCTCACTGTCGGACCTCCTTGCCACACTCGGTGGCATGACCCGTATCGCGCTCTTCCACTCCGTGCTGGGGATCCGACCCGGCATCACCGACGCTGCCGACAGGTTCCGCAGTGCCGGCCACGACGTGCTGGTCGTCGACCAGTACGACGGGCGGTCCTTCGACGACTACGAGGAGGCCGGTCGGTTTGCCACCGACCTGGGCTTTCCCTTTGCGTTGATGAAGTCGGCGCTGGCCGCGGTCGCGGACGAACGGGGACCGTTGGTGGCCGCGGGCTTCTCCAACGGCGCCGGCATGGCCGAGTACGTGACCGCCGCCCGCGGCGGCCGGTCCGGTGGCGTCGTGGGGTCGCTGCAGTTCTCCGGAGCACTGCCGATCGCGATGCTCGGCCTGGCGGCCTGGCCCGCCGATACCCCGGTGCAGCTGCACTACGCGGCGGGCGACCCGATGCGCTCGGACGACTGGATCACGCCGTTCGTCGAATCGGTTCGTTCGGCCGGCGACGCATGCGAGACCTACCTCGACTACTCCGGAGGCCACCTGTTCGCGGACCGCTCACGTCCCGATGAGTTCGACGAACGCTCGGCGACAACGGCTTTCGAACGGGCCCTGGAGTTCCTCGATCGCCTGGACCGGGCGGGCGGGTAGCGTCGGCCACCGCCCGTCAGATGCGGTCCAGCAGCACCCGAAGGGCTTCCCGGGGCGTCGGCCGGTCGTCGATCTCGGCCCGCAGTCGGCCCGCCGCGGCCCGGACCGCCGGGTCGCGGAGCACCCGCTCGAGCGCTCGGTCGACGGCGTCAACGGTGACCTGATCGGGGGTGAGCACCTCCCCGGCACCCGCCCGGGCCACGGCGTCGGCGTTGAAGGGCTGGTCCGTTCCCTGCGGCAGGCACAGCTGCGGCAGGCCGAAGCACAACGCGCCGAACATCGTGCCCGCACCGCAGTGGGAGACGACCGCCGCGCAGTGCGGCAGCACGAGCGCCTGCGAAAGGTACGGCAGGGCCAACACATTCGGCCGATCGCCGACGACGGCGGCCGGATCAACCCCGGGCCCGGTGGTCACCACCACGTTGACCGGGTGCCGCGCACAACCATCGAGGACCGCGCGGAACACTTCCGGTTGCTCGTTGGTCACCGTGCCGAGCGTCAGGTAGACGGTCGTCGGATGGGGCAGATCGGCGAACGCGGCGGGCAGGGACTCGCCGGCCGGCACGTCGCCCGCCGACGGGCGCACCGGGATGACGTCGGTCCATGGGTCCGTGCCGGCCGGTTGCAGGCCGGGCGGGCAGACGTCCAGGTATGCGGAAGCGAACACGGCCGTGATCGGATCGGGCAACCCCGCCTCGCCCAGGACCGCGCCCAGCACCGGGGCGATGGCCCCGGTGAAGGGGACAAGGGGTCCGTAGGAATGTGTGGCGTGCGGGATCCCGGCCTGCTCGGCGGCGCTCGCTGCACCCAACTCGAGCACGTCGTGAACAACGAGATCCGGTCGCCACCGGTCCACCAGCAAGGCCAGGTCCCGTCCCCGGTGCACGGCCGACGCCCCGAACAGGTTGCGGGCCGACGCCACGGCCTGAAGCTGCGGGTCCATCCGCCCGAACAACTCGCTCAGGCCCGCCGCGCGGTTCGCCTCCGCCGCCGCCCGATAGGACTCGGCCAGGGTCGGACCGGCCGCATGGGCGGGCAGCCCGTGACGATCGATCAGCCCGGTGAGATCGCTTCCGGAGGAGACCAGCACCTGATGACCGCCTCGCATCGCCGCCCGGGCCAACGGAACCATCGGCAGCAGGTGACCGTAACCCGGCCAGCTGCTGAATAGAATCTTCACGGGTGCAACGGAGCACCGTCGCACCCGGACGGATACCGGGGCGAGCCTGAACCACCCGATCGCCGGCCCCGTTTGGTCGTTTGACCAAACCGCGGAAATGCCCCTGGTGCCCCGTCGTGCTCGCTCAAATCCGGGCCGGCTCGGTGTAGACGCCCCATTCGGCCCGCAGGGCGTCGCAGATCTCCCCCAGGGTCGCCTCGGCGCGCACCGCATCCAGCATGGCCGGAACCATGTTGTCGCCGGCACGGGCGTCCGCGACCAGCCGGCCCAGCGCCGTGTGCACCACCGCACCGTCTCGCGCGACCCGGCGGCGGGCGAGCAGGGTGTTCTGCTGCTGCTCCACCTCGGCCGGGATCCGCAGGATCTTCAGGTCCTCGCCCACCCCGCCGACGAGTGTGTTGACCCCGACGATCTTCTTGTCTCCCTTCTCCACCGCGTTGGAGTAGGCGAACGCGGCGTCGGCGATCTCGCCGGTGAAGTAGCCGTCCTCGATGCCCCGCAGGATGCCGCTGGTCATCTCGCCGATCGGGTGGTTCCCGGACGGGACCGCCAGCGCGGCCAGGTCGCGGATCCTGGTGAAGATCCGTTCCGCCTCGGCCTCCATCCGGTCGGTGAGCGCCTCCACGTACCAGCTGCCGCCCAGCGGGTCGGCCACATTGACCACGCCGGTTTCGTTCATGATCACCTGTTGGGTGCGCATGGCGATCTGGGCGGAGCGTTCGGTCGGCAGTGCCAGCACTTCGTCCAACGCATTGGTGTGCAACGAATTCGTGCCGCCCATCACCGCGGCGAGGGCCTCGACCGCGGTGCGGGTCACGTTGTTGTCCGGCTGCTGCGCGGTCAGCGACACCCCGGCGGTCTGGGTGTGGAAGCGCAACCACTGGGCCCGGGGGTCGGTCGCCCCATAGATGTCTCGCATCCAGCGAGCCCAGATCCGCCGCGCTGCCCGGAACTTCGCGATCTCCTCGAAGAAGTCGATGTGCGCATCGAAGAAGAAGCTCAGGCCGGGGGCGAACGAGTTGACGTCGAGGCCGCGGGACCGGCCCAACTCCACGTAGCCGAAGCCGTCGGCGAGGGTGTACGCCAACTCCTGCGCGGCGGTCGATCCCGCTTCCCTGATGTGGTACCCGGAGACCGAAAGGGGCTTGTAGTCCGGCATTCGCTGCGTGCAGAACTCCATCAGGTCGCCGATCAGCCGCAGATGCGGCTCCGGCGGGAAGATCCACTCCTTCTGCGCGATGTACTCCTTGAAGATGTCGGTCTGCAGGGTCCCGTTGAGCTGGTCGACTGCCTTGCCCTGTCTCTCGGCGGCGACCAGGTACATGCAGAAGATCGGCACCGCGGGCCCGGAGATGGTCATCGAGGTGGTGACGTCAGCGAGGTCGATGCCGTCGAACAGCACGTCCATGTCGGCGGCCGAGTCGATGGCCACCCCGCAGTGCCCGACCTCGCCCACGGAGCGGGGATCGTCCGAGTCCCGCCCCATCAGCGTGGGCATGTCGAAGGCCACCGACAGCCCGTGGCCGCCCTCGGCCAGGATCATCTTGTAGCGGCGGTTGGTGTCCAGGGCGTTGCCGAAGCCGGCGAACTGACGGATCGTCCAGGGCTTGCCGCGGTACCCGGTGGCGTGCAGACCGCGGGTGAACGGGAACTCGCCGGGCCAGCCGATCCGATCGAAGTCCTGCACCACGTCGCCGGGCGCCGGTCCGTACACCGGATCGACCGTCATCCCGGACAGCGTCGTGTAATCCGCGTCCCGCACCCGGCCGGCGTCCTGCGCGGCGGCGAAGCGACGCGCCCACCGGGCCCGACCGCTCTCGACAGACGCCACGGCACCCGACTGATCCAACTCATCGCCCATAGATGCCAGGATATCCGATAGTCGGAAGACCTACCATTCGCGATGGCACCCAGGTTGCTACGGTTCAAGCCATGAGCACCAACGTCAGCACCCCCGCGCTGCCCTTCGACCCGATCGCCAAGGCGGCCCAGACGTGGTCCGAACGGATCGGGCCGAGCACGGCGATGTCGGCGGTGACAAACATCATGCGGGTGCAGCAGATCCTGCAGGCGTCGGTGGACGAGGCTCTCAAGCCGCACGGCCTGTCGTTCGCCCGCTACGAGGCGCTGGTGCTCTTGTCGTTCTCCAAACGCGGGTCGCTGCCGATGCGGATGATGGGCGAGCGGCTGCAGCTGCACCCGACGTCGATCACCAACATCGTCGACCGCCTGGAGGCCGACGGCCTGGCCCGGCGGCTCCCACATCCCAGCGACCGTCGTACCACCCTGGTCGAGCTCACCGACGCGGGCCGGGAGCGGCTCACCTCGGCCACCGATGCGGTCACCACCGCGGACTTCGGCTTCGTGGGCCTGGACGGGCACGAACTCGAGCAGCTGAGCGTGCTGCTGACCAAGGTGCGGCAGGCGGCCGGCGACTTCGCCTGAGCCAGGCTTGCCGAGCGAAGCATCAATACAGCGGCGGCAACCGCGGCGGAGCGGCCGAGCCCGCCTCAACGGCGCAGCGGAATCGGCGAATCGGTCCGGGGACCCCCATGTGTGCCCAGCACCGGCCCGCCCGCTGATCCGGTCCAGTTTCGCGAGCCCACCCACCCTCATGTCCAGTCTGTCCGATCGTTGCTGCGCGACGATGGGCGCGGCGACGCACACCCGGCCGATATCCGCACCGGCAGTCAAAGAAGGCTGCCCATGTGGATGAAGTCCGACCAGCTTCGCTGATCAACTCGGCGAAACGGGTCCGTTTTGCCTGTTTCGGTGCCGAGATGACGCAGCCCACAGCCGGCGACGCCTCCTGCGCTGATCAGCGAAGATGCCGCTGGCGCCAAGCGGTCAGGCGGCGTCCCAGCGGAAGAACCGGGTGGCGATGTAGGTGACCACCACCGCGAACGCCAGCAGGATTGCCATGGGCAGCAGCGCCGCCTCCGGCCCCTGACCGCGCACCATCACATCCTTGAGTCCCTCGACGAGGTAGGTCAGCGGCATGAACTTCCCAATCGTGCTCAGCCAGGCCGGCGCAGCTTCCAGCGGGATGAAGGCACCCGACAGAAACGCCATCGGCAGTGTGATCAGGTTGGCCAGACCGCTGCCACCCTCCTGGGTCTTGGCCACCGCCCCGACGAACAGGCCGATGGCCAGGAAGGCCAGACCGCCGGCGAGGGTCAGTGGCACCGCCATGTACCAGGCGCCGTTGAGTTGCAGCCCGAGGAACGGCAGCACCGAGACACCGATGAAGATCGCCAGCTGCACAAGGGCCACGGCCAGGGACACCACCACCCGGGACGTGACGATGGTGGGGGTCGACACGGGAGCCAGCCGCAGCTGGCGGAGCAGCTGCTTCTCCCGCCAGGTGATCAGCGTCATCGCCGCGCCGAACACCGCGCCGACCGCGATGCCGTAGGCGATCATGCCCGGAGCGATGTACTGGATGGGCTTGAGCGACTCGTCCTCGACCTGCTGCGTCTGCAGGGAATAGGTGGGTGGGACACCGGACGCGGTGATATTGGCCTGGTTGACGAAGGCGTTGAAGATGCCCTGCACGGACGCCGCCGTGACCTGGTCGGCCGACGAATAGTGCACGATCAGCGTGTCGCCCTGCTGCTCGATCGCCCCGCCCGCGTCGCCCGTTCGAACCTGCTCCAGCGCGGCGTCGAGCGTGGTGCCCTCGGTGATCTGCACCGCATCGTCCAGCGCGGCCCTCGCCTCGGCCGGCAGCTGGTCGATGACCGGCACCGGGCCGACCTGGATCACCGTCGGTGGGCTGGACGAACCGCCCGAGAAGATGGTGCCGAAGATGATGATGAAGAAGAGCGGGAAGAAGACCGAGAAGCCGACGGTGAGCCAGTCCCGGTAGAAGCCCTTGAACATCGCGGTGGACAGGCTGCGGAAACCTCGGGACCGACCCACCTGCACGGCGTTCGTGGGGTGCGCAAACTCCGCCGCCTGCCCGGCCGTTCCGGCTTGCCTTGTCGTCATGCCCGGTACTCCCGTCCGGTGAGCTGCAGGAACACGTCCTCCAGCGTCGCGCCGCGGACCTGCAGCCCGGTCAGCGCGTCCATGCCGGCCAACGCCTGCAGCACCGGGGCAGGCCGTCGGGTGGAAATGACGGTGGACACCCCGTCGCCGCTGACCCGATCGGCACCATCGATGGCCGCCGCCCGGTCCTGTCGCAGCGCACCGGACTCGACCGAGATCCGAACCGGCGCATCCAGCTCGCGGACCAGCTCCGCCGGTGGTCCGAGCTGCAGCACCTTACCGGCATCCATGATCGCCACCCGGTCGCAGAGGATCTCCGCCTCGTCCATGTAGTGGGTGGTCAACACGACGGTCTTGCCCCGTTCATTGATCGCCCTGAGCACGTCCCACAGATTCCGCCGGCCCTGCGGGTCGAGCGCGGCCGACGGCTCGTCGAGGAACACGACGTCCGGGTCGTGCACCAGCGCGCAGGCGATGGACAGCCGCTGGGCCTGCCCACCGGACAGCTTCTCCGCGCGGGTGGACGCCTTGTCGCTCAGCCCGACCAACTCCAGCATCTCGTCCACCCGGGACGATGGCGTGCCGTAGACCGCCCCGAACGTCGCGAGCTGCTCGCGAGCGGTCAACCGTTCGAAGAAGGACGTGCCCTGCAGCTGAACGCCGAGCCGGGTCAACAGCGCGGTGTTGCGCGGCCAGACCGGCTCGCCGAGCACCGTGATCGTCCCGGAGTCGGGCTCGCGAAGCCCCTCCATCATCTCGACCAGGGTGGTCTTGCCGGCTCCGTTCGGCCCCAGGATGCCGAAGAACTCACCCTCACCGACGGACAGCGAGACCCCGTCGACGGCGCTGACCGATCCGTATCGTTTGACCACGTCCGTCGCGGTGATCGTCTGCCCCATGATCAGAAGTTACCCCGGGGAGAGCGCGGCGAAACCGGGATCCCCGGTCAATGCCTGCGCGACACGGGCGGCGGCAGTGTGGACGTCGACCGATCCACCGGCCACCTGCGCAGCGGCCTGCGCCACCCGGCCACGACCGGCGGGCGACCTGAGACGCTCTTGTAACAGCTGCAGCACCACGGCCTCGACGGCCGCTTCCGCGCGCCGCATTTCCCGCTCGTCCGGCCCCAGGTGTCGATCGAGGTGCACCCGGTGGTGGTCGACGGCATCGAGCAGCTCATCCAGTCCGGACTTGTCGCCACCGGGCGCCCCCGTCGCCACAGTGGCCATCGTGGTGGCCACCGTGGTGGCCACCGTGGTGAGCACCGGGACCCGCCACTGCGCGGCGTCCGCCCGCCCGGACCGACCGAGCGCGATCATCGACTTGAGATCGCGGACGGTGGTCGCCACCCCTTCCCGGTCCGCCTTGTTGACGACCAGGATGTCCGCGATCTCCAGGATCCCGGCCTTGGCCGCCTGGATCCCGTCGCCGAGGCCGGGCGCCAGGACGAGCAGTACGGTGTCCGCCAGCCGGAGCACGGCAACCTCGTTCTGCCCCACCCCGACCGTCTCCACGACGACCAGGTCGAACCCGATCGCGGACAGCAGGTCCGCCGCGCCTGCGGTGGCCGCGGACAGTCCGCCCAGTTCGCCCCGGCTGGACATCGAGCGGATGAACACGCCCGGATCGGTGCTGTGCTCGCTCATCCGGACCCGGTCACCGAGCAGGGCTCCGCCGGAGAACGGGCTGGACGGATCCACCGCCAGCACCGCGACCCGGTCGCCGCGCGCCCGGTAACGACCGATGAGAGCCGTGATCAGCGTGGACTTGCCGACGCCGGGTGGTCCGGTGATGCCGAGCACGGTCGCGCGTCGTGGCCGTCCCACCAACGCGGAGGCCACCGCCGCGGCCGGGGCGCCGCCGGTCTCGATCCGGGTGACCAGCCGGGCAAGGCTGCGTACCGAACCGTCGGCGGCGCGGTCGATCAGGTCCGCGAGTGCAGCGGCGGGCGGGGCGGCGGAGGTCGATCCGGCCGCCGCACGCATGGGGATACCGTAGGGCATGACCTTGCAGCCGACCGCCATCGATCACGTCGGGGTCGCCGTTCCCGATCTGGATGCGGCCATCGCCTTGTATACCGAAACCCTCGGCGGCACGCTGGTTCATCAGGAGACCAATGAGTCGCAGGGCGTGCGCGAGGCAATGATCGCGTTCGGGTCCGGCGCACAGCTGCAGCTGTTGGCTCCGCTGGGCCCCGAGTCGACGATTGCCAAGTTCCTGGACCGCAACGGCCCGGGCTTGCAGCAGCTGGCCTTCCGGGTCGACGACGTCCGCGTTGCCGCCGAACAGGCCCGCGCGGCCGGCATCCGTACGCTGTATGACGAGCCCCGGCGCGGTACGGCGGGCTCGTCGATCAACTTCCTGCACCCCAAGGACGCGGGCGGGGTTCTGATGGAGCTGGTGGAACCGGCGGCAGTGCATCGTCCTGCGCACGACGCTTCCGGCGTTGCGTCCGCGGAGTCGGCGCACGCGAGTGGAACGATGGTGCGATGAGCTCGAACGAGTGGCTGCCGGCCCAGATTCCCTTTGACCTCGTCCGGCGCGGCTTCGCCCCCGATCAGGTGACCGCGCATCTGGAGCGACTCGAATACGACCTACGCATCGCCACCGCGAACAGCGACGCCACCAACCAGCGGTTGTCCGAGGTGTCGGCCCAGTTGGAGTCGGCACAGGCGCAGACCGATGACCTGCGTGCCCAACTGGACAACATGGCCCGAGAACCGGTCTCGATGACCGGGCTGTCCAACCGTATGCAGCGGATGATCCGGCTCGCCGAGGAGGAGGCCGCCGAGATCCGGGCGAGGGCCAACACCGACGCGGACAAGGTGCGCGCTGCGGCCGCTGAGATCACAGCAACTACTTCGGCTGATCGCGAGGCATTCGACCACGAGCGGGAACGGACCCGCCGACAGCTGGCGGACCAGGTGCGGGACCTGCTGGCCGAGGCGACCACGGAGGCGGAACAAACCAGGACCAGCGCGCGGAACGAATCCCAGGCCGCGCTCTCGTCGGCCACCGCCGAGGCCGAGCGGCTGGTCAGCGAGGCGGCCACCGAGTCCAGGGCGACCCTGACCGCGGCGCGGGAGGAGGCCCTGGCCACCCTCACCGCCGCCCGGACCGAGGCCGAGCAGACGCTGACGTCGGCGCGGACCGAGGCCGCACAGACGCTGTCGTCCGCCCGCGAGGAGGCCGAGCGGTTGACCGCCACCGCCAAGTCCGAACGGGAGCGGCTGGACGCCGAGAGCTCCGCCCGCCGGGCCGCGGTCGAAGAGGACTTCGAGATCGCGATCAGCTCGCGGCGTGCCGAGGCGCACCAGCGGCTCACCGAACGTGAGGAGCTCTCCGTCGCCGACGCCAAGCAGCGGATCGCGGACGCCACCGCCGAGTCCCAGCGGCTCTTGGCCGAAGCCACCGCGCACTCCGCGGAACTGGTCCGGCGGGCCGCCGCGCAGGCGCATCAGCGGGTCGCCGATGCCGACCAGGCGGTGCAGGAACTGACCTCGCTGCGCGTCCACGTGCTGAATCAGCTCGGGTCGCTGCGCGAGCATCTGAGTCAGGTGGACAAGCTGGCCGCCACCGGCCCGACGCTGCTGGATCCACCGGCGGCGGAGGCGACCCGCCCGGTCACCGCCGACTTCCCGGCCGACCCGGACGAGCGTCCCACCGGCCTGCCGACGAACTACGACGAGGAGTCCGGGCCGTGGGACGACGTCACGGTCGAGTCCCTGCGAGCCGAGCAGACGAACGTGACGGTCCAGGAACCGCTTGCCGGGTCCCCCACCGAGGCCGTTGCCGAGTCGGAGGCGGAGTCCACCGACGACAAGCTGAACGCGATCGCGGCAGACCTGGAGATGAACGAGCCCACCTCGGCCGATGCCGACTCGGACACCGACACCTTCCCCCGCGTGGAATCGTCGTCCGACGAGTCCGGGGGGCCGGCGCATCCGCATCGAACCGGTCTTCGCGCGTTCGCCGACCGGGCCATGGGACGGTAGTGATCGGGGCGTCCGGAGCCGTCAGACTCGATCCCCGGCGCGGACCAGCTCGAAGATCTCCGGCCCGTTCGCCAGGAAGCGGTCCGCGGTCAGCCGGACCGCGATCACCAGCGCGATCGGCCCGGTGACCAGCCCCACCACCAGCGCCACCCATCCCCAGACGGGTGCGACGACCAGCGACAGCACCACGCACACGATCGTCGGCAGGGCCACGATCAGCCCACCGATGATGAACCCGACGCCGGCGGCAAAGGTCCGGCCCTTCTGCCCGGGCACGCTGGACGCGAACATCGACTTGCGGCTCTGCGGCATCGCGTACGGGACCGCCGCGGACATGTAGCAGGACACCGCGACGGACCCGAAAAGGGCGGCCAGGCACGCGCCGAGAGCGGCCGGGACGTTCGCGTAGTCGTCGTGCACGACGGCCTGGACCGCGATCCCGATCACCACGATCAGCATCCCCGGAATCAGGGCGACGATCGCGTGCCCGATCACCTCGCCGCGGGCGCGGACCCGATCGGTGACCGTCTGTAGGTGCAGCCACAGCGCGGAGCCCTCGAACCCGTACATGGCTCCGGCCTGGGCGCCGCACATCAAGGCGCCCAGCGCGACGGCGAACACGGCACCCTGCCCGCGGATGACCAGGAACGGCCACATCACGGCGACGATGAGCACCATCAGCCACGGCATCCGCCGCATCGGGTCACGCCAGGCCAGCACGCGGTCCCGGCCGGCCACCACCTTCATCGTGCCGACCACACCGATCGCGACGGCGGTGTCCTCGGCGCCGTGGGACGGGGACGAACCCTCCGTCGAGGACGAGACTGTCGTCAGATTGCGGCGCAGCGCGTTCCCCCACCACCACCAGGCCAGGGCCAGCGCACCGAGAGCGATGGCCGCGGCCGCCGCGGCCTGACCCCATTGTCCCTCGGCGATCAGGCCCGGCAGTGTGGCCAACGCGCCCGGAGGCGTCCACTGCAGCACGTTGGCCACGCCGAGCACGCCGGACCGGAGCGCGCCGCCACCGGCCGATGGGTCATTGCCCGGCGAGTTGATGAACAGCACGAACACCATGTAGAGGACGAAGATCCCCAACCCGACGAGCATCCCGAGGTCACGACCGCGGCGGCTGCTCATCAGGGCCGCCATCGAGGTGGAGGCGGCCCGGGACAGCACCACGCACAGCAGCATCTGCACGGCCACGCAGACCAGCGCGACCGGCAGCAGCGACCACGGCACGCTCAGCGCCACCGCCACCCCGAGCAGTCCGATCATGTTCGCCACAGGGAGGTATCCGATGAGCGAGGTGATCAGCAGACCCGTCTGCAGGGTCTGCGGCCGCAGCGGCAGCAGCGCGAACCGTTGCGGGTCGACCGTCTCGTCCACGCCGAATGCGACCAGCGGGGTCAGCACCCAACCGACCAACTGCATGGTCAGCAGCGTCACCATGATCGGGACGACGTCCTCGGGCAACAGCCGCAGCGAACCGATACCGACCGTGAAGAATCCGAGCACGATCAGCGCGACGACGAACCCGACGATCATCCAGATCTTGGTGGCCCCGCTCGTGGCGCGCAGGCGGCTGGTGACCAGTCGCCATTTCAGGCCGGCGAAGATCCCAACCACGAAAGACCCCCCTCCTGCACGTCGCCGGTCGCGCCGACCAGGTGCATGAACGCGTCGTCCAGGCTGGCGGCTCCGCCGCGGACCTCGGCCAGTTCGCCGGCCGCGATGATCCGGCCGACCGCCATCACCGCGACGTGGCTGCACAACCCCTCGACGAGCGCCATCACGTGGGAGGAGAACACGACGGTGCCGCCGGCGTGGGTGTACTGGGTGAGCACGTTGCGAATGATCCGCGCCGACACCGGGTCCACCGCCTCCAGCGGCTCGTCGAGCAGCAGCACCGCCGGGGAGTGCAGCAACGCGGCCGCCAGGGTGATTTTCTTGCGCATGCCGGTGGAGTAGTCGGCGACGAGCTTGTTGCCGGCGTCGTCGAGGTCGAGCACGCGGATCAGCTCGGTGGACCGCTGCCGGACCACGTCCAGCGGCATGCCGCGGAGCCGGCCGAGGTAACTGAGCAGCTCCGGGCCGGAGAGCCGCTCGAACAGCCGCAGCCCGTCGGGCAGCACCCCCATCCGGGCCTTGGCCGCGGCCGGGTCGCTCCACACGTCGACCCCGGCGACCAGCACCCGACCGGCGTCGGGTCGCAGCAGGCCGGTGACCATCGAGAGCGTGGTTGTCTTGCCGGCGCCGTTGGGCCCGACCAGGCCGAAGAACGAACCGACAGGCACGTCCAGGTCGATGTGGTCCACCGCCACCCGCGGCCCGAAGGCCTTGGTCAACCCGCGCAGCACCAGCGCTTGACCCGCCGTTGCCGCGGCCAGTTCCTGCGCGCCCGGATATGCCGGCAACGGGCCGGCCGCCAACTCCTCGGCGCCGAATGTGTTCGGATTCCCCATGCCTCCACCCTGCCACAGGGATCCGACAGCCTTCAGAACCGCCGGGAGAGCCATCCGATCAGGGCATCGGCGAAGCCGTCCGGGTCTTCGGCCGGGGCCAGGTGCCCGGCACCCGCGAGTTCGACCAGCTCCGCCTCCGGCGCGGTCGCGGCCAGCTGCCTGGCCACCTCCGGCGGGGTGATCGCATCCTGCTCGCCCACCACCACCAGGACCGGCACGGTGGCGGCGGCGAGCACGGCGGTGGAATCGGGGCGGGCGGCCATCGCCCGCTGGCCCCAGGCGATGGTGGCCGCCGGCACCTGCCCGGCGATGGCCGCCAGGGTCGCCCGGATCAGGCCGGACACCGTGTCGGCGACCAGCGGGGCGATCGCGTCCGGGCCGGCGGCGATGTCCCCGCCGTCGGCGCGTTCGGCCACCGCTCGGCGACGTTCGAGCGCAGCCTCGTCGTCGGCGCCGCTGCGGGTGTCGGCCAGCACCAGCCCGGCGACCCGGTCCGGGTGGCGGCGCAGCAGGTTCAGGGCGATGTAGCCGCCCATGGACACGCCGCCGAGGATCGCCTTCTCGACGTCGGCGGCGTCCAGCTCGGTCAGCACGTCGTCGGCGAGCACGGTCAGGTCGGGCGCCCGGCCACCCAGGGGTGCGCCGGCGCCGAAGCCGCGCAGGTCGGGGGTGATCAGCCGGG
>JBIOVW010000450.1:0-3037 GCA_044867945.1 Nakamurella sp.
CGAGGCCGACGAGCACCCAGCGCATCGTGGACGGGGTGGTCAGCCCCTGGGTGACCGCGCCCGCGGCGCCGGTGTCAGCCCGGTAGGACCCGTAAGCGGCGTGGTGCAGGCTGTCGCGGAAGTAGACGGTCTCGGTGGCCGCGGCGCCGTTGATGGTGCGCCATGTCCTCGTGGTGCCGTCGGCCGCGTTCCAGTCGTTCACCCCGCACTGGACCGCAGAGTTCGCCGCGCAGTTCGCCGCGCCAGCAGTGGACGGCGCGGACGACCCGGTGCCGTTGGAGCCGGAGAAAGCGGTTCCAACGCCGCCATGGTCACGCCACACGGTCGCGGAGAGCCCCCACCAGACGCTGGTGTCGGTAGTGGGTCGGTTCAGGGAGACGGTGATGCCGGTTGCCGTCGCGCCGACCGCGCCGGACCAGCAGTACGCCGCGCTCTGGTTGACACCATTGGCGGACTGCGACGCGCGGGACGTCCACGTCACCGACCCGCCCGATGCGGACGGGGTGACCGCGGACGGCGCGTTCGCGTTCTCCGCGGACGCGATGACGACGATCAGGTCCCCGGCGACCACGTCGAAACTGGTGGTTGTCTTCGGGGACGTGGCCGTCGAGAAGTTCCCCGTGCTCGGGGCGTTGTAGGAAACCCTGGTCGGCGGTGTCGCCACGGGCTACGCCGGCTGGGTGAAGGTGATGTCCACGCCCAGCACGTCCTGGTAGCTCGACAGGCCCAGGTTGGACAGCTGGCCGGCCGCGGTGGTCGTCACGTCCGTCCCCGGGTCCGCCTGCACCCACTTGCTACCCCGCTTCTTCATCGGCAGCAGCGCCCATGCGGACATGTTGCTGGTGTTCCGGGCGCGCAGGTAGCTGACCGGCCCGTTGCAGTTTGGGCGGACCGACACACCGTCCCATCCGAAATGGATGTCGATCAGGACCGAGCCGGACCCGTTGGGCGCCGGCTTCTCCAGCGTCACCGCGTTGTACGCCTGACCCCGGGTCGCCGGGTCACAGGTGCCGATAGGCATGTCAGGCTGCCAATGGGGTCAGCGACCATGAGGAGCTTGTCAGCGTGAAGGCGTCGCCGCGCATCACAGACTCCCGGTGTCGCCCGCGACCGCGAGGGTCACGCCGTCATTGGACAGTGCGGCGGTGTTCGCCGCAGTCCGGCGCACCCAGAACGCCTTGACCGAACCCGCCGCGATGTTGCCCAGCGACACCCCAGCACCGGCCGTAGTCGGCGATGAGAACGACACGCCAGCCGGTGCCGTCGTCTCGTTCGCGATCGTCAACGCCTGCGCGGACGCCGCCCCCAGCGCAGACGATGCTGTGGTGTCCGCGCCAACCGCGATGGACGCGCCGCCCGCTGTCTCAGCAGACAGGTAGACAACGGCGTTCTCCAACGTGTTCGAGGCGTTGGAGTTGTGGACGAACATGCACCGGTAGTCCACCGTGGATGCGGCGTTCTCCGCGCCGGAGATGTCATCGAAGAGAGTCGCCCCGTTCGTCCAGGCGGTCGTGGAGATCTGGTCACCCAGCGACGTGGCCGCCGTGCCGGCGGTCGTGTTGCCCGCAGCGGCAGCTACTGCGAACTTGAAAAGGATTTCCCCGGACGTGATGGCAGCCATGAGTTCACCGCTCCTTCAGGAAGTCGACCAGCTCGGGCATCGGCTCAGCGGTGGCATGCTCGTCCCGGTGCTGCCGGCCGCGCTCGTCCCGCTGCTTCTTCGTCGGCCAGCCCGTGCTGGTCCAGCCGCAGTCAGGGCACTCGTAGTCATGGGTCACTGCTCAGCCTTCCTGTCCCAGGAGGTATCCCCCCGGCCGACGTTGCTCGCAGCGGTCGCGCCGAAGAGGACGCCCAGCGCGCCGTAGACGGCGAGCGCGATGGTGAGCCACTGCGGCTGCGGTGTGTCGCTGGTCGCGACGACGACCGCCTGCACGGCGCCGAGCACGGCGCCCACGGCGGCGTAGACCACGTATGCGATCTTGCGGTACTTGGCGGGCAGGATGTCGGTCAGCACGTGTGCTCCTGTGTGTTGAGTAGGTGGGACAGTCGGTCGATGAGCCGCTCGATGTCGCCCTCGGCGTCGGCCACCTCGGTAAGCGCGCTGGCGGCTTCCGCGCGGCGCCGCATCGCGACCCGGGCGGACAGCTCCGCCTTGCACTCCGCGACCGTGGTCGGCATCTGGTCGATCACGGTGTAATCCCCAGGGTGACGATAACCGCCCGGTGGTCCGCGGCCTTGACCGGCACAGTGCGGGTAGTCCGGTCGACCACCCGGCACCAGTCGGGGAGCCGTACGGCGGCCTCGTCGAGGACGACGGTGCCGATGAGCTTGCCGCCCTTGCCGTCCGGCACCATCGTCGTGGGTGCGGGGATGGTGTGCAGCAGGTCGGCGGCGGGCACCATGCCCGCCTCTGCCAGCCTGCGCCGGATCGCCCACTTCGGCGCCAGCGTCACGTCCAGGTGCTCGCGCCAGAAGTGATTCCAGTCCCCGACCGCGACCACGGCCGTGGCCGGCCTGCGCCGCTTCGCGTCCGAGACCAGCGCGGACAGGAATGCCTGGTGCGGCGCGGACGTGCGCGAGATCGGCGCGTGGATGCCGTACACCACCAGCAGTCGGCCGGCCACCCGGACCCGCACCCATGGCAGCGGCCGGGCTGGGTGCATCCCCGTCGCCGGGCCCGGCACCACAATCGGCGCGGCCCTACGGTCCGCTACGAGCGGCTTGCGGAGCGCGATGACCACGGCACCCTCGGGCGGCGGCCCGTCCGGGTACACCGTCCACCCGCTGCCCAGCGCGGCCTTCACGGTGCCCTTGCCGCGGACCTCCTGGCACACGATCACGTCAAGGTCCGGGTACGTGTCGACCAGCCATGCCAGGCCGGCCTTGGTCGCCTGCCCGGCGTGCAGGTTGAGCGTGGCGAGCTTCAGCGGCACCTCGGCCGGCTCCGGCTCAGGGATGAGCAGGTCCTCGACAGTCAGCCCCGGGCGCATCGTGTTCAGGTCGACGTGACCAAAACCCACCACCGTGTTCGGCTTAC
>JBIOVW010000451.1:0-7208 GCA_044867945.1 Nakamurella sp.
GGTGGCGCGGCCGCCGGCGCGCGGGGCGGCGGTCAGGGGGGCGGTGGACCAGGTCGCCGACGCGGGCGCCGATGCCGCGTTGAAGCCGGGCACCCAGTCGGGGATCAGGTCGCGGATCGCGTTGCCGACGTTGGACAGCATCGACTGGATGCCGCGGATCAGGCCGCGGATCAGGTCCCGGCCGGCGTCGTACAGGGTGGACGCCAGACTGCCCAACGCGTGCACGATGTCGCCGGGCAGGTCGCGGAACATGTCGATCACCCCGTCGAGGGCGTCGGACAGGATCCCGGGGATGGCGTCGAAGTTGCCGGAGAACAGGGCTTTGACGACGGCCAGCCCGGTCTGGATGACGGTCTTGATGGTGCCGATGACGGTGTCGATGACCGAGCTGACCAGGTTGATGGCGGTGGTGACGGCGGTGACGATCGCACTCCACACGGTGGTGAACGTGGCCTTGATGGTGTTCATCACCGTGGACACCAGCGTCTTGACGGTGTTCAGCACGGTGCTGATCACCGTCTTGACGGCGTTCACGGCGGTGGTGACCACGATCTTGATGGCGTTCCACACGGTGGTGAACACCGTCTTGATGGCGTTCATCACGGTGGTGACCACCGTCTTGACGGCGTTGATGGCGGTGCCGACGGCGGACACGATCGCCGACCACACCTGGGCCGCGGTGCGCTGCAGCCACTGCCACGCGGCGCCGATCGCGGCGGACACCTTGTCCCAGTTCTTCCACAGCAGCACGCCGACGGCGATCAGGGCGATGACCGCCAGGACGATCAGTCCGATGGGGCCGGTGATGAACGTCATCACCGCGCCGAACGCGGTGCCGACGGCGGTGGCCACCGTGGTGACGGCGGTCCAGATGGCGGTGATCGCCGCCCACGCGGTCATCGCCGCGTTGACCACCAGGACGGCGGCGGCCAGCCCGCCGACGACGCCGAGCAGGATGGTGAACAGGGTGGAGTGGTCCTGCGCCCATTGGGCGACGGTGAGCATGACCGCGGCCAGCGCCTCCAGGGCGGGCAGCAGACTGCCGCCGATGCTCTCCCCGGTCTCGGAGATCGCCAGCTGGACGCGTTCCATCTTCCCGGCGGCGGTGTCGGCGTTGGTGGCGGCGGCGCCGCCGAACTGCTCGGACAGCTCCCCGACCCAGTCGGTGCCGGCCTGCGCCAGGGTGTTCACCTTGTCCTGACTGTCGGCCACCTTCCCCATCGCCGCCGTGTACTCCTTCGACGCCGGCCCGAACTCGTCCAGGGCGGCGGCGGCGGACACCTGCAGCTTCGCCAGCTTCTCCTGCTCGGCGTTGTACTCGATGGTGTTCTCGGCCTGGTCCCCGAGGCTGACACCGAGCTTCTTCAACGCGCCAACCTGGCCGTCGTTGGCTTTCGCGACGGCGTTGGCCACGGTCTCCATGTCCTTGCCGGTGGCGGCGGCGATGTCCATCGACAGGGCGGCCAGATCCTGGGCCTCACCCAGGTCGCCGGTGGAGCGGGCCAACCGTTCCACCGCGGGGCGGAGCTCGTCGTCGGCGACGCCGACGGCCTGCCCCTGCTTGGTGATCCAGTCCTCCATGGCGTCGACCTGCTCCTGGGTGGCGCCGGTCGAGCGCTGCAGGTTCGCCGCCATCTTCGACGCGGATTGGGCGTCCTCCGCGGCGGCCTGCGCGAACCCCATCGCCGCGGTCGCCGCCACCCCCAGCGCCGCCGCGGCGGGCACCGCCATCTTCTTCACCGCGGACTGGGCCTTGCCCGAGCTGGTGGCGGTGTCCCCCATCGCCGACTGCACGTCACGCAGCCCGGACACCGCGCCGGCGACCTGCGCCCCCACGTTGATGATGACGCTGGTGGCGCTCATCAGCGCAGCCCGTACTTGGCCATGATCGCCTCGACCACGGCCCGGTACTTCGGGACGGCCTTCGCGGTCATCGCCGCGGTGTGGGTGGCGACCAGCCCACCGGGGCGGGGGTGGTGGAACTGGGGTGCGCCGGACCCTTTCTCCAACGCCCAGCCGAGCAGCTTCGCCGACGCGGCCGGGGTCTTGCGCAGCCCCGACAGCCTGGGTTTGCGGGCGGGGACGGCGACCACCACATACCGGTCCGACTTCGGCCCGGCGGCGGCGACGATCTTCGACTCCTGTGGCGCGCCACCGCCGCCCAACATGGGGATGACGACCTCGCGGGCCACCTGCGCCGACGCCCGCCGCAGCTCCCCGTTGGCGTTGCGGCGCAGCTCCCCCTCCAGCTGGTTGAACGCGGCCAGGCACTCGGCCAGGCCGTCGACCTCGATGCTGATCTGGTCGGCCACCTGCGGGTTCACCTCCTCCGCCGCTTCTTGCCCTTCGCCCGCTCGGTCAGCACGTCGACGACGGTCGCCAGGTCCCGCGGCGCCATCGCCCACACCTGCTCGGGTGGCAGCCCCACCTCCACGGCGACCACCGCGACCAGCCGACCTAGGTCGCCGTCTCGGTAGGGTCCGCCGGCTGCGCCTCCCCCACCGGGGACACGTCGTCCACGGTGACGTCCCACACCTCGAACTTGGGTCGCGGGGTGCCGGGGTCGCGGTGCAGCTGGGCGTACGCCTGGTAGCGGATCATCAGCAGCGCCAGCGGGTCGGCGGCCACATTCGACAGGTCGAACTTGAAGCCCTTCCCGGACGCGTACGCCGCCCACTGGGCGAACGCCCACTGGGTGACGGTCACCTCCGTCTGGGTGCCGTCCGCGTACACGACGGCCAGGCGCTGGCTGTACATCAGGCGGCGACCACCTCGCGCGCCCCGGTGGCGCCTTCGGTGCGGGTCAGGGCGCCGACGACGGGGAACTCCCAGTCGGTGGTGTTCTGCACCCCGACGTCGCCGCCGATCTCGACGGCGCGGATCTGGCACGACCCGGCGTAGGTGACCCCCACGTCGGTGTTCGGCACCCATTCGAAGGCGACGGTCTCCCCGTCGTGGGTGCGGGCGTACTCGACGAACCCGGTGGTGGCCGCCAGTTCCCAGTCCTGGATGGCGGTGCCCTGCAAACTCCAGCTGGTGGTCAGCTGCGGCGCCGGCTTCGGGTCGCACAGGGTGGCGGTGCCGTCCTCCTCCTCCGCCTCGGGCACGAGACGCACGTTGGAGGCCTGGCAGGTGACGTCCAGGGGGGTGGTGTCCCCCAGGGTGAGGGTTCCCGGGCCTTGCCGGGAGTCGGTGACAGGCATGGGTGGTGCCCCTTTCAGGTGGTGGTGACGGCGACCTGGGCGGTTGCGGTGACGGCCGGGTAGGTGAGGGTGCCGATGTCGATCGGGCTGTTGATGATGGAGCGGGTGCCGGCGAACCGGGCCAGCGCGTCGAGGTGGTCCAGCAGCCAGTCGATGCGCTGCAGGTTGCTGGGGCCGGGGACCACCAGGCTGACGGGCACCTCCAGGTTGGGTCCGCCCAACAGCCGGTTGATGTGGGTGGGCATGCCGACGAACACGCACCCGCCGGCGGCGGTCAGCCCGGGTACGACGCTGGGGTCGCGGGTGGCCGGCACCCCGATCGCGGTCGCGGCCTGCGCGGCGAGCTGGTCCAGGGCGTCGACGACGCTGCTCATGCGATCACCGGGTCGGAGCCCACGAGCCGGTTGATCTGCCCCATCTGCGCGGCCAGGTCGTCGGTGTAGCCGCCGAGCTCATCCACGGACGGCAGGCCGGCGGGTTGGGCGCGTTGCGTCCACAGCAGGGCCCCGTACAGGGCGCCGCCGTACTGCACGTCAGGCATCGCCCACAGGTCCACGGGGTCGGTCAGGGATCGCCGGTTCTGCACCCACGCCGTGGCCGCAGCGCACACGTCGGGCAGCCGCGGATCCGCCGGGTCGACGCCGACGAGCTCGGCGACGGTGGCCAGGTCGACGCTCACGACGACGCCTTCCTGCGGGTGCGGCGAGGCTTGACCGGCTCCGTAGCCCCCTCCCCACCCGAACGGGGGGCGGTGGGGAGGGGAGCCTTAGCCACGGATACCGCTAAGGGGTTGCCGTCGCCTCAGCGAACGCATCCGGGTGCACGACCACCGTCTTCGACCGCGTTTCGGCGAGGATCGTGAACACGTTGCTGGTGAACGTGGACGCGTGGCTGTCGGTGATGTACAGGCTGATCCCGGACCGGGAGTAGCGCTCCACACCGGCGGAGAAGTCACCCACGGTCGCCGTGCCGGCGGGCTGGTCGTTGGATGCGACCGGGCGCAGACCCCAGAACTGGGATCCCACCGACGGCCCGAGGAGGGTTTGGCCCAGGACCGCGACGTCGAGTGCCGCCCAGTCCGCCGGGTTCAGCAGCACCGCGTTCGGCTGGTAGCCCTCGGCCTGCACCGTGCCGACGCCGACCCGGATCGCCTCCAGCAGGCTGGCCCCGGACACGGCAGGCAGCGTGGCGCCGGCCAGCGACGCCGCCGACTCCGACTCCAGCTTGCGCTGGATCTCCCGCTGCAGCTCGGTGTCGATCTTCGACCGGATCGCCGGCTCGTCCTCGATCAGCTGCCGGGACAGCTGGGTCCACACCGCGATGGTGTCCAGCGTGACGGGGGTCGTGTTCGGGGTGTACTCGATCTGCGGCTTCACGGCACCCTCAGCGACGACGGCGGCGCCGCCGACAGCGGTCCAGCGCACCACGTCGAAACCGTTGCTGCCGACGCTGATCGTGGGGATCAGCTCAAGCAGCGGCGACGGGTGCTGCCCGTCCTCGACGAGGCGCTTGTCGCGGACGATGGCCGGCGCCATCGAGGTGAGGGTGGACGGCAGGGCACGGGTCTCGATCGTCAGCCTGGAGCTGCTGCCCCGACCCCGGTAGTCGGTGAACTGCTCCGAGCGGACGAACTGCTCACCCCACGACAGCGGGTCGGTGGTGTGCTGCGGCTCCCGGTTCTGCACCTGCCCCAGCCCGGTGGCGGTGCGGGTGAACGCCTCGATGGTGTTCAGCGACTCGGCGCGTGCCTGCACCCGCTGCCCGTCCGCCAGGAGCTCGGCAAGGTTGGCCTTGTCGGCCTCGGTCGGGTCGTCCTTCTCGGCGATCGCGGCGGCGCGGGCCTGGATGTCTTCCAGCTCCTTGCGGAGCCGTTCCTTGAGCGTCACGGGGGTGCCTCCTTCGGCACATGGCAGGAACTCGACATGTGCCGGGACGGCCTACGGGTCACGTGGCGGGACCAGATCGAACTGGCGGGACCACTTCTGCCCGGGTTACCGCGGGGGCGTGACGCTCACACTACGCGCAGGGCGCGGATCTGTTCCATCAGGACACGGACCTGATCCGGTTCGGCGCGGACCGCCGACACCCGCGCCTTGCGGCCGTACGCCCCCCACGGGACCACCGAGATCTCCCGCAACGCGGCCCGCTTGTGCTCCCACAAGGTGCCCTTGTCGTCCTCGGTGATCGTCATCCCACCCTTCACCGGCTCGAACCCCACACTGAGCTCGTCGACGAGCCGGTTCCGCAGCTGCGCCAACGCCTTGCGTGCGTCCGGCAGGTCGGCGTCGTCGCTGATGTGGCCACGCACCCACAGCCCGTCGTCGCGGTCGTCCAACTCCAGCGCGCGGCCGATGATCTCCCCATGCCGGTAGGCGATCTTCACCCGGCCGGGGTCCTTCACCTGCGCCGCGAACGCGCCAGGTAGGAACTTCTCCCGCAGCCCGGGGAACAGCTCCACCACCTGGCCGTACGGGACGGCGCGGCCGGTGAACTCGCCATCATCCTGCATGGT
This sequence comes from Nakamurella sp., assembly GCA_044867945.1. Classification (GTDB taxonomy): domain Bacteria; phylum Actinomycetota; class Actinomycetes; order Mycobacteriales; family Nakamurellaceae; genus Nakamurella. Next base: position 5,716 of record JBIOVW010000451.1, read on the forward strand.
GAACCCTGCAGCGGACCGCACCTGCAGCCCGTCCGCGGCCAGATCATCCAACGTCGGCATCGTCCTGCCCCTCCTCCGTTGCTGCCGGCTGCTCCGGCTCGGCTGTGGGCCGGTACTTCGCGGGGACGCGTTCCAGGTCCTGCACGTACTCGGCGGTGAACGCCCCCACCTCCTGACCGGACTTGTAGTAGCTCATCCGCTTGTCGGGGTCGGTCTGCAGGTAGCCGCGGGTCTCCAACTCCAACCACGTCCCGTACGGCAGCAGCGCCGACAGGGAGTCCTCCACCGCCCGCTTCCACGGCATCAGGGTGTCGTCGACCTTGTCCTGCCGGCGGTCGGTGATGTTGGCGTAGTCGTTGCCTGCCGTGCCGGCGTCCAACGCCCACCCCGACAGGTTGAAGCAGTGCGCCACCCGGCGGGTCACCATGTGGTCGACCTCCACCAGCGCGGAGTCGACCGGGCTGAACGTGATGGGGTTGAAGTCGGTGGTCGCGTTCAACACGGCGATGCCGCGGACGCTGCCGTGGGCGTTCATCCACGCCGACTTCAACGCGGCGGCCTGGTCCTGCGTCAACCCCTGCTGGGACACCTTCAGATAGCCGGCCGGGATCCCGGAGCGGAACGTCTGCGACGTGTACTTCGCCACGTTCACCGCGATGTTCAGGTCCGCGGCGTGCCGACCCACCACACCCGTGCCATCCCCCAACGGCTCGGCGACCGACGCCAGCCGCCACGTGTCCCCGTCATGGTTGAACCGTCCTTGACGGTCGGTGGTCACGGGCCCGTCATCGAAGTGCACGTCGCACAAGCCGTCGTCGCGGACCTGGACCGCGGTCGGCGACACGTTCAGGAACGTGCCCGCCAACGGTGTGAACTCGGTCGACTCCTGGAACATGACCCAGCCCCGCCCGAACCACAACGCGTGGCGGATCGTCTCCGCCCAGAACCGGGCCGCCGGCTTCTTCCACCCGATCGGCAGGAACCACTGCTGCGCCGCGTCGATCCCCGGGGTGTTGTTCACCAGACACGGATCCCGCAGCCACGTCGGCAACACCAGCGGCTCCGCGTCGGCACCCATCCAGCTGCCCCGGTACACCCGCCACGGCCACGCCGACGTCAACGGGCCCACGATCAACCCGGTGGCCCGCTCCACCGCCGGCACCCCCGTCGACACCGGGCCCGGACCATGCGGGCCGATCGGGGAGAATCCGTCCTCCGACGCCCGCCCGATCCAGAACACATCCGGGGGGCTGCCATCCCACGTCCACGGCACCGGCCCCACCGGCTGCGGCACCCGCAGCAGATCCCCGTTCGTCCGCACCGGGTTGAACATCGACCCGAACCGCTGCCTGCGCTGCAACCGGTTCACCAGGTCTCCCTCAACACCGAAGCGGAGAGCCGACCCTGGCCCACGTGGACTCGCCGCCTCAGAATACGGCAGCAACCTCCGGAATGGCACGCGCCGCGGCCACCGCCCACACCGCAGCCTTCAC
>JBIOVW010000452.1:0-2063 GCA_044867945.1 Nakamurella sp.
ACCGCCAGCAGCGGTCGCTCCGCCTGCCGCCAGACCTGCGGCGGCAGGTGCGCGCCGGCCGCCGCGCCGACCCGGAAACCACGCTGCAGTAAACGATTGACGGTCGTGTCCGGCACCCAACTCTTGACGTTCGATCCGGGGATGGTGCCGACCAGCCCGGTCCGCACGCCGAGGAACGCCGTGATGCGGTCCAGGATCTCCGCGGTGTTGTCGATGAGCTGCCGGTATCGCAGGACGAACACCTGCTCGCGGGGAAAGATCCCGTACAGATGCTGGAGCTGGCGGCCGTACAGACCGGTCTCCAGGTACCGCCAGAACGGCGCGTAGCCTGCGGCGATCCTGGACTCCTCCAGTCGACAGGCGGTCAGAAAGTCGGCCTCCGGCTCGAGCCCGTCGCACCACAGGTGAACCCAGTTCGAGTAGGCACGGTCGACCGGGTCGCGAACCACCGCGATCATCTTCACGGCCGGGATCAGCGCGTGGATCCGCCGATGGGCGGCGGTGTCCCAGAGATAGAACGGGGTGGACTCGCCCCGCAGTGTCCCGGCCGGAGCCGGGTCGAACAGCTGCTCGTAGGCCGCCCGGTCCCAAACCCACTCCTGGGCGCTGTGCGCGTCGCCCGGCCCCCTCTGGTACGCCGGGTCGGGCCGTCGACCGTCGCACATGAAGAACTTGGGTTCCTTCGGGGTGGACAGGAACAGGTCCGGGTGCTGGGCGAGCGCATCGTGCAGTGCGGTGGACCCCGCCTTGGGTGAGCCGATGATGAGAAAGTCGGGAAGCGCCATGGTGTTCACTCCGATGCCGGACGACGACGGGTCGGTTCGGGGTACGCGGCGGTGCGCACGGGAGACCGGTGATGCACCGGGGATCATCACCGGGTCGGCGCGGATCCGGGCGGGGTCAGGAACAGGCGGCGCCGGCCACGCGCACGAGGTCGACCTCGCGCCGGCACACCAGCAGAACGCCCCTGCCCGTCATGTCCGGGAACAGTAGTGCATCGAGCACGTGGGCTCGACCGGAAAGGCCCGCGAACCTGCCGATCCCGACGAGGCCGTCGGTGTGGCGCCGGACTGACTCGGCCGCGTCGCCGAGGCACTGTCGTAGGTCCCGGGCATCATCGGCGCCATGGACACCACCGGTCTGCTCCTCGGAGCATTGCTGCTGATCGCCGGCATCGTGATCGGCGTGCTGCTCGGACGCGCGTACCCGCGCGACCATCGATCCGGCGACCGGCTGGACGCCTTGCTCGCTCCGGCGTCGGACGCGATGCAGCGGGTCGAGCAGCACCTGCACGATGTCGAACGTGATCGCGCCGCCGCCTATGCCGGGCTGCGGGAACAGGTGTCCGCGCTGTACCGGACGTCGGCCGACCTGAACCAGCACACCAGGGCCCTTGCGGGGGCGCTCAGCGCGCCGCAGGTGCGGGGCCGATGGGGGGAGATGCAGCTGCAACGGGTCGTCGAGCTCGCGGGCATGCTTGAGCACTGCGACTTCGAAACCCAGGTCGGCGTGCGGTCCGACGACCCCGAAACGGCCGGTGTGCGGCCGGACATGATCATCCGGCTGTCCGGCGGACGGCAGATTCCGGTCGACGCAAAGGTGCCGTTCGCCTCCTACCTGGAGGCGATGGACTGCGCCGACGAGCGGCGGCGGGCGGCCCTGCTCGCCGGCCACGCCCGCGCGTTGCGCGGCCACGTGGACGCATTGGCCGCCAAGGCGTACTGGCGGCACTTCCAGCCCGCGCCCGAGTTCGTGGTGCTGTTCGTGCCCGGCGAACCGCTGCTGGACGCGGCCCTCGCCGTCGACCCGGGGTTGGCGGATCACGCGTTCGCGCGCAATGTGGTGATGGCCACCCCCACGTCGCTGATCGCGCTGCTGCGCACCGTCGCGTATGTGTGGCGGCAGGATCGGCTGTCCGCCTCCGCCGCGCAGGTACATGCCCTCGGCCGTGATCTGCACCGCCGCCTTGGCACCCTGGCCGCCCATCTCTCCACCCTCGGCATCAGCCTGGACAGGGCGGTCCGGTCCTACAACGGCACCGTGCGCTCGCTGGAGTCACGGGT
>JBIOVW010000453.1:0-5484 GCA_044867945.1 Nakamurella sp.
GGGGGGCGCGACCGGTGCCGTCCGACCCGTCCGCATCGCTCCCGCGCCGAGCTCCGACGAGGCGCTGGACGTGCTGGCGGTGGCCCGGGAGGCGCGACGGGAGCGTGGTGGAACGCCGCTGCGCGACCGGATTCCGGTGATCGTCTCGGTGGCCGCCGCGCTGGTCAGTGTGGTCGCCGCGGTCGTCGCCGTCCGGCGTCGCCGGCCGTGACTGCGACATCGGCGTCCACGCGGACCGAGGTGCGCATCGCCGCGGTGCAGATGCGCTACGACGACGCGGAGAGCATCGGGCAGCGCATCGAACGATGCACCGCGCTGATCCAGGACACCGGTGCCGTCGACCTGCTCGTCCTGCCGGAGTTGTGGGCGCACGGCGGGTTCGGCTATGACCGGTGGCCGCACACTGCCGAGCATCTCGACGACACGGTGTTCACCGCGATGGCGCGGGTCGCCCGCCGGCGCCGGGTCTGGCTGCACGCCGGTTCGATCATCGAACGGGAGGCGGGCGGCGTCGCGTCGCCGCGGCTGTGGAACACCTCGGCCCTGTTCGACCCGAACGGCGAGCCGCGCGCGGTCTATCGGAAGATCCACCGGTTCGGCTTCGACGGCGGCGAGCCGCGGTTGCTGGCCGCCGGGGAGGATCTGGTCACCGCCGACCTGACCAACGCGCACGGCGCGACCTACCGCGCCGGCCTCACGACCTGCTACGACCTGCGGTTTCCGGAGCTGTACCGGGGTCTGGTGGACGAGGGAAGCGAGGTGGTCCTCGTTCCGGCGGCCTGGCCGAAGTCCCGGGTCGCCCACTGGGAGGCACTCGGTCGGGCGCGTGCGATCGAGAACCAGACGGTCGTGGTGCAGTGCAACCTGGCCGGTGTCGACGGCGATGTCGTGCTCGGCGGCAGCTCCCGCATCGTCGACGCGAACGGTGACGTCCTGGCGAGCGCCGGTGCCGACGACGACGCGGTGGTCCGGGCCGTCGTGGACATCGCCGACCTGCGCCGAACTCGACAGGCCTTCCCGGTTCTCGCCGACCGACGGCTGCGCTGACCCCCGGGCGGGTTCGACCACCTCCGGCCCGTCAGGATGATGCCATGAACACGGCGACCCGGCCGGCGGTCTCGGTGCGGTGGCTGGTCGGTCAGCCTTCCCTGAACCTCGTCGTCAAGGCCGGCGCAGACGCGCTCGACCGGATGATCAACTTCGCACACAGTATCGAACTGTCCGACCCGGCACCGTGGTTGCGGGGCGGCGAACTGCTGCTGACCACCGGTCTGCCGCTACCGGCGGATCCCGATGAACAGCGGGCGTACCTTCGTTCGGTCGCCGCGACCGGTGTCGCGGCAGTCGGTTTCGGCGTGGGCCTGTCCCACCGTGAGATTCCCGCCGCCCTGATCCAGGAGGCCGAGCGCATCGGAGTTCCCCTGCTGGAAGTGCCGTTGGCCACCCCCTTCATCGCCGTGGTCCGGGCGGTGACGGCCCGGCTCGCCGAGATCCAGTACGAGGGGGTCGTCCGGGCCTCCAGCGTGCTACCCCGAATGACCCGGGCCGCGCTGCGACAGGGACCGGCGGCGGTCCTGCGCGAACTGGCTGTGGCCCTCCGCGGCCAGGTGGCCGTCCTCGACCGGGACCGGGCGGTGACCATGTCGTCCGCGGACGGGCATCCGACGGCGTCGGTCGAGCTTGCCCCGCCGGGACTGCCGGCCGACCTGGGCCGGGCGGACAGCTCGGTGTACGTCTCACCGGATGGTGTGGTCACCGTCCAGGTCATCCGGGTGGGTCGCCGAATCCATGGTTACCTGGTCCTGGCGACGTCGCACGGTCTCGATCCGGCGGACCGCCTGCTGGTGGAGCACGCGGTCTCGCTGATCGCCCTTGACCAGGAGAAACCGCTGCGGGTTCGGGAGGAGCTTGCCCACGTCAACGCGGTGGTCCTGGAGCTGCTGGTGGACGGCTCGTTGGACGGCGCGCGGGCGGTCGACCGGCTCGAGCGGTCCGGTCTGCCGGTGCGGGACGGCCTGTCCGTGCTGGTCCTTCGGGGTGGCGCAACCGCGCATCTGCTCGCCGCCGTCGACGATGTGCTGCTTCCCCTGGGCGTACCCCGGGTCTGCCTGGAACGAGGCGCGGAAGTCCTGGTGGTGCTGCCGGTGTCGCCGGACGGGCTGGCCGGCGATGTGGTGCGCGCCGCGGCGACCCGGATCGCTCCCGCAGCGGTGCGGGCGGGTGTGGCCACGACGAGGACGCCCGACCTGGCCGAGGCGGTCCACCGGGCGACCACGGCCGCCGACTCGGCGACATCCCGCCGGCATCGACTTGTCGACGCCGCCGGCATGGCCGGTCATGTGCTGATCGCCGACCCGGCCGCGCGGGTCGTGCTTGCCCGGCTGGCGGACACCCTGCTGGGGCCGTTGGTCGAGCACGACCGAAGAACCGGGGCGGGCATGCTGACGACGCTGCGAACCTTCCTGGACCACAACGCGAACATCGGCACTGCCGCGGCCGCCCTGGCGATCCACCGGCACACGCTGCGCGCCAGGATCGGTCGCATCCGCGAGATCCTGGACGTCGACCTGGATTCCGCGCATGTGCGAGCCGAGCTGCTGCTCGCGCTCAGCAGCAGGTCGGACTGACCGCAGTGCAACGCCGGTCAGGTCCGGTCGGTCGAATCGGCCGCCTGCTCAGCGGCAATCTCCTCGCCCAGAACGTCCAGGCCCTCGACGAGCAGGTGAGAAGGAATCGTCAACGGCGGCAGGAAGCGGATCACGTTGCCGAAGCTGCCCGCCGTCAGCGTCAGCACTCCCCTGTCATGGCAGCGCCGGGAGATGCGCGCGGTCAGCTCGGGGTCAGGTCGATTGCCGTCCTTGACGATCTCGACGGCGAGCATCGCTCCCCGACCGCGCACGTCGCCCACCGCGCTGTACCGCTGCTGCAGCTCGAGCAGGAAAGGCCGCATGACCGATTCGATGTCACGCGCCCGCTCGAGCAGTTGGTTCTCCTCGATCTCCTCGAGCGCGCCGAGCGCGGCCTCGCAGGCCACCGGGTTGCCGCTGTAGGTGCCGCCGAGGCCGCCGGCCGGCGCTGCGTCCATCAGTTCCGCTCGGCCGGTCACCGCGGCGATCGGCAGCCCCCCACCGAGACCCTTGGCCATCGTGACCAGATCGGCCTGCACCGCCTCGTGCTCGGCGGCGAACCAGGTCCCGGTGCGGCCGATGCCGGTCTGGACCTCGTCCAGGATCAACAGAATGCCCCGATCCCGGCAGATCCGGGCGACCGCCGGCAGGAACCCCGCGGGCGGGACGATGAATCCGCCCTCCCCCTGGATGGGCTCGATGATCACCGCGGCGACGTTCTCCGCGCCGATCAGCCGGTCGAGCATGTCCGTCAGGGTGTCCGCGGCCTCCCGGGCGCAATTCTCCGGACCCGTGGGCCACCGGTAGGGGTAGGCCATCGGTGCCCGATACACCTCCGGTGCGAACGGGCCGAACCTGTCCTTGTAGGGGTGGTTCTTCGCGGTCAACGACATGGTCATCAGGGTCCGGCCGTGATACGCGTGGTCGAAGGCGACGATCGCCGGCCGGCCGGTGGCCGCCCGCGCCACCTTCACCGCGTTCTCCACGGCCTCCGCGCCGCTGTTGAACAGCACGGTGCGCGCCGGCCCCGGAACCGGGGCGAGTTCGTTGAGCCGCTCGCACAGCTGGACGTAGGACTCGTATGGGTTGACCAGGAAGCAGGTGTGGGTGAACCGGCCCAGCTGGGCCGATGCGCGCTCCACCACCCTGGGAGCGGCGTTGCCGACCGAGGTGACGGCGATCCCGCTGGCCAGATCGATGAACGAGTTCCCGTCTGCGTCGACCAGCACACCGCCCCCGGCCGCCTCGATGAACACCGGCAACGCGGACCCGACTCCGGCGGGCAGTGCGGCCCGCTGCCGTTCCAGCAACGCCCGGGAACGGGGGCCCGGCACCTCGGTGCGTACCCGCCGCTCCTGCGGGAGCAGGGGACCACCAAGGAGCGGGCCGGCGGCGGTGTCGGCGTTGTCGTGCGCAACGGTCATGCGGACTCCTCGGTGCGAGCGGATCGATGTCCCCACCACACCAGAGCGGGCCGGGGTGCCCAATGGACACGGTGGAGTGCTCGGGGCGCGCCGAGAGGCCATCTCGGCGGGTGCGGTCCGGCGGCATGTCCTCGATGATTTGGGCATCCACCGGTATTCAGCCTGCACGGGCCGGCCTCACCTCCGCCTCGGCCGAAAGGACCCTCCGATGACCCGGACACTGCACGGGACGACCAGCGACGCAACCCTCGACGGGACGATCCCGGGGTCGGCTCGCGCGCTTCGTCAGCTCGTCGCGGGCCGGTGGGTCGACGGCGAGGGAGCCGAGTTCGTCGACACCAACCCCACCCGGCCCGCCGAGATCGTCGGCGCCGGAAACCTCGGCACCGCCCGGCAGCTCGACGACGCCGTGCTCGCGGCACGAGAAGCGTTGCCGGGATGGGCGAACACGCCCTTCGCGATGCGCGCCGCGGTCCTGGACCGCGCCGCCGCCGTGCTGACCGATCATGCCGACGCCTGGGGCGCCGAACTGGCCTGGGAGGAAGGAAAGACCAGGGCAGAGGGTGTCGGAGAAGTGCGCCGGGCCGCCGAGATCCTCCGGTTCTACGCGTCCGAGGCGCTGCGCCCGGTCGGGGAGGTGTACGCGTCCCCCCGTGCGGGGGAGCAGATCCAGGTCGTGCATCGGCCGGTCGGGGTCGTCGCGGTGATCACCCCGTTCAACTTCCCGATCGCCATCCCCGCCTGGAAGATCGCGCCGGCTCTGGCCTACGGCAACCCGGTGGTGTGGAAGCCGGCGGCCACGGTGCCCCTGCTGGCGGGGCGGCTCGCCGAGGCGTTGGTGCAGTCCGGTCTACCCGACGGTGTGCTGAACCTGCTGATCGGGGACGGCGAACTCGGTGGCCGGCTGGTCGAACACGCGGGTGTCGATGCCGTCACCTTCACCGGATCCACCGCCGTGGGTCGTCGGCTGATCGAACGATGCGGCGCCCTGGCCCGGCCGATCCAGACGGAGATGGGCGGCAAGAACGCCGCCGCTGTGCTGTCCGACGCGGACCTGGATTTCGCCGCCGATCAGGTGGTGGCCGGAGCGTTCCGGTCGACCGGGCAGAAGTGCACGGCCACCTCCCGGCTGATCGTGTCCGACGACGTCGCCGACGATTTCCTGGGGGTGCTGGCGCGGCGGGTGGCCGCCCTGCGGGTCGGTGATCCGCTCGACCCGCAGGTCCAGATGGGGCCGCTTGTCTCGGTCGATGCCCGGGACAAGGTTCGTCAGGCGCTGAACGGCGGGCTGGCTCGCCCCGGAGTGCGCTTGATCGCGGGAGGCACGGGGTTCGGTGACGGCGATCCGCGGTCGGCCGGCGCCTTCCTGCCGCCGACGGTGGTCGAGGTGGACGGCGAGGACGACCTGTGGCGCGACGAATTGTTCGGGCCGG
>JBIOVW010000454.1:0-7599 GCA_044867945.1 Nakamurella sp.
GGTGTCCAGCGCCGCCCGCGCTGCCGAGGCGCCGCTGCGGTCGATCGGCACCTGGCCGACCCCACTGAAGAACCAGCGTTTGAGGGTGCCCTTGACGCCCTTCTCGGTGAAGTACTCGCTCTTGGCCAGGTAGGTCACCCGCCGCCTGATGTACAGCGGGGTGAAGAAGGAGTCGGCCACCGAGATGTGGTTGCCGGCCAGGATGGCGCCGCCCTCCGCCGGGATGTACTCGGTCCCGATCACCGTGCACGGGAACAGCAGCCGGAGCAAAGGCCCCAGCAAGACGTACTTCATCAGCTTGTAGACCACGCGCGCAGGCCCCTCACCACCGGAATCGAACTGCGGACAACCGTACGCCGCCCCGCAACCCGGCGCCGATGCGAGGCCGGCAGGCCCGCTCGGGCAAGCGCGCCCACCCCGATGCCGGGCATGATTGACACCGCAGACCCAGATCCATCGGCGGGAGCACGGATGACGCAGAGCACCTCGGACCGGGACTTCTCACCGTTCCGCCACGACGGTTCCGACGTCGGTGTGCTGCTGTGCCACGGCTTTCCCGGGGCCCCCGGATCGATGCGCCCCTGGGCGGACCACCTGGCGCAGGCCGGATACTCGGTGCGGCTGCCACTGCTGCCCGGGCACGGCACCCGCTGGCAGGACGCCAACCGGACGACTTTCGACGACTGGCTGGCCGAGGTCACCCGCGAGTTCCGGGAGTTGACCGCGACCTGCCGGGCCGTGGTGATCTGCGGCCTGTCGATGGGCGGGACGCTGACCCTGCGGCTGGCCGAGCTGTACCCGGACGCGATGGCCGGCATCGTGCTGGTCAACCCGTCGGTGCTGACCCAGCGGTGGGACGCCAAGTGGATGCTGCCCTGGCTGCAGCGGATCGTGCCGGCCTACCCCGGCATCATCGGGGACATCGCCAGACCCGGCGTCACCGAACCCGGGTACAAGTACATGCCGACGAAGGCCGTCTACTCGCTGTCCAAGGCCTGGCCGGTGGTGCGCCGGGACCTGTCGAAGATCACCGCGCCGGTGCTGCTGCTGTACTCGACCGTCGACCATGTCGTGGAGCCGGTGAACGCGCAGGTGGTCCGCGCCGAGATCGGTTCGAGCGACATCACCGTGATCGAACTGACCCGCAGTTACCACGTGGCCACCCTCGACCACGACGCCGAGCTGATCTTCACCTCATCGGTCGAGTTCATCGAGAAGGTCTCCGCGGGCCTGCCGTGACCGTGGCCCCGGGAGACGACGACCGACCCGATCCGCCGGAGACCGGGGGCCCGACCGAGCCCGCCGCCGGGCCAGGTGCGGTTGGGCCGTCCGAGCCCCGGGACGTCGGCTGGCGCAGCAATCCGACCGACGACGACGTGGACGCCGCCTTCGCCGACATCGTCTCCGGGATGATCACCGACAGTGTGCGCCGGCACCCGTCCGGCGCGGCCGCCCCGGTGATCGGGTCCCCCGAGGGCGCCGGGCCCGACCCGCCCACCGATCAGCGCTTCGACACGACGCCGGACCCCGCCCCGGATACGGCGATCGAGCGGGCGCGTCGGCGTGAGTTGCGCCGATTGGAACGTGCCGCGGAGGTGGCCGCCTTCGCCGAGAGCGAGGCGCAGGCGCAGGCCGAAAGGGACGCCGACCAGGAACATTTCACCCCGCCCGACCCGCCGCCACTGCCCCGCCCCAAGCTGCGGACCATCGGGTCGGTGCTGCTGATCATGGGCGGGATCCTGCTCCTCGCCCGGCCCGGCATCCTGGCCGTCTCCCCCGAACTGGCCATGGTGCTGGCCGTCCTGCTGATCGTCGGCGGGGCGGTGCTGCTGGTCACCGGCATCTGGCGGCGCCGCGGCGGCGGGGACGGCTGGGACGACGGCGCGGTGGTCTGACGGCCCGGTCAGCCGCCCGCCTCAGCCGCCCGCGTCAGGCGCACCCAACGGCCTCCGCGGCCAGCAGCGCGGCCCCGATGATCCCGGCCCGATCGCCGAACCGGGCAAGCTCCACCCGGGGCAAGGGTCGGTGACCGGCGCCGGTGATCGTCTCGGCGAACTCGGACACGGCCAGCGGCAGGAACATCCCGGCCGCCGCGGACACCCCGCCCCCGATGACGATCACCTCGGGATCGAGCACGTCGGTCACCAGCGAGAGCCCGGCGGCCAACCAGTGACCGAGCTCGTCCATCGCCGCCAACGCCACCGGGTCGCCCTCGGTGGCCGCGACGGCGACCATGGTGCCGGTCACCGCGTCGGGGTCGTCCCCGGACAGCCGGCGCAGCACCGGCGCGTCGTGGTCGGTCATCCGCAGCCGGGCATTCTGCGCGAGCGCGGTGCCCGAGCAGTACCGCTCCCAACAGCCGCGCTTGCCGCACGGACAGGGCCGGCCGTCGGGAACGACGGTCAGGTGCCCGAGTTCGGGGGCGACGCCGTGCGCGCCCCGGTAGATCCGGCCGTCGACCACCAGCCCCGCGCCGATGCCGGTGCCGAGGGCGATGAGCAGGGCGATCGAGGCACCCGCAGACACGCCGCGCCGGTGCTCGGCCCAGGCGGCCGAGTTCACGTCGTGGTCCATCACCACCGGAAGCCCCACCCGGGCCGAGATCCGTTGCGGCACCGGTGCATCCCGCCAGGCCAGGTGCGGAGCGAACATCACCCGCTGGCGGTCGGCGCTGACGAACCCGGCCACGGCCAGGCCGACCGCCGACACCGGTTGGGTGGCCGCGAGTTTCGTGATCAGATTGACCAGCAGATCCTCGGTCTGCTGCTCGCTGCGCGGGGTGGCGTCCCGCAGGGGCGGGCCGAGCACCGAGGTGCCGTCCAGCACGGCCGCCCGCACCGAGGTGCCACCGATGTCGATGCCGATGGTGAGGCCGGCGCTCACAGGATGTCGATCCGTTCGAAGCCGCCCCGCCGCGCGGGCGGCGGCGGGGACGGCGGGGGCGGTTCACCGGGACCGGTCGGCCCGGCGGCGGTGGACGGGGCGGCCCCGGGCGTATCCGGGATCATCGACCGCAGGGCCCGCACGATGAGCAGGGCACCGTCGACGAGTTTGGCGGTGGTCTCGGGTCGCTCGCCCCGCAGCATGGCCAGGAACCTGCACAACGGGCAGGCGGTGCACGACGCCCCAGCGACGGAGCCGCACTCCGGGCAGCGGCCGTCCGGACCCAACGGTCGCCCGTCCGCACCGCCGGCGGACGAACCACCGGGGCGCGCTCCGGCCGACCCGTCAGGGTCCCCGGCCTGGGGTTTCATCGCCGTCAGGCGGTCGGCGACCACATCAAGCAGAAGTGCCGCCTCGACCGCGAGAGGGCCCACCGCCGGGGTCTCCGAGGACGCCCCGCTCGTACTCGACCCCCCGTGCTCCGGTCCGTCCCCGGTCACCCGGCACCGGCCAGTGCCGCCCCGGTCAGGCCAGTGGTCAGCGAGGCCGGCCACAGCGCCGGGTCCGCGGCGAAATCGATGATCAGCCGGCCGTCGGCGAAGCTCGCACCCTCGGTGGTGCACCGCTGCAGGACCGATGGCAGGGCTATCCGCCGGCGCACGTCACCGGCCGTCACCACCAGGTCCGATCCGGACCGGGACAGCGCGATGTCGCTCCGGTCGACCAGCGGCAACGGCACCGAGAGCTGGTACCAGCCGTCCGAACCGCCGACCTCGATGGCCGGGCCGGTGCCGGCGGTGGCCAGCGGGTCGACCGACTCGAACATGTCCGTCGCCAGTTGGCCCAACTGCTCGACGCCGATCGGTTCCTCGGGCTTCTGCAGGACCCGGCGGATGGTCATGCCCTGGAACGACTCCTCGACCTGCATCATCGCGTCCCGCTGTGCCTCGCGCTGTCGGCGCAGGAACTCGCCGCCGACCCCGCTGGGCAGCAGCCGGTTGACAGTGACCGCGTCGACCCGGAAGCCGTGCAGGGACAGCGCCGTGAACAGGCGGCGCGCCTCGGCGACCACCATCCGCTCGGGGGTGAGCACCAGCCGGACCCCGGTGATCTCCGGGTCGGCGAGCAGCGCGCGGGCGGCCATCAGTTCGGACAGCAGCTCCCCCACCGCGTCCCGGACGGACGCACTCGGGGCGCCGGGCAGGCCGGTGAAGGAGGCGGCGATGCTCCGCAGCACCCGCTGCGGAGCGCCGAGCAGCCGCTGGGCGTAGAAGCCGATGGTCTCGGGCAGCGCCAGCAAGCGCAGGGTCTCGCCGGTCGGCGCGCAGTCGACGACGATCGCGTCGAAGTCGCCGGAGGCGGCGAGCCGGCGCAGCTCCAGCAGGGCGACGATCTCCTCCGCACCGGGCAGCACGACCAGTTCCTCGGCCTGGACCTCGGCCATCCCGCGCGCGGACAGCACCCCGACAAGGTAGTCGCGGATGTGCGACCAGCTCTGCTCGAACCGGCCACGGGTGTCGACCTGGGCCGACCAGAGGCGCGGGACCCCGTCGACCGGGGTCGGGTCGCCGTGCACGGGGGTGCCCAACACGTCGGCGATGGAGTGCGCCGGGTCGGTGGAGACCAGCAGGGTACGGGCGCCGCCCGCTGCACACGCAACCGCGGTGGCCGCCGAGATGGTGGTCTTGCCCACCCCGCCCTTGCCGGTGTGCAGGGCAATTCTCATCCGGCCTCGACCCGCTTTTTCAGCTCCTTGAGGGCGGTGTCCAGGATGACCCGCTCCGCCTTGCGCCGCAGCACGCCGATCATCGGCACCGTCAGGTCGACCGCGAGGGTGTAGGTCACCTCGGTGCCCTTCGGTGTCACCTTGAGCCGGTAGGACCCCTCCTGCGACTTTTGCAGCTGCCCGGTGACCAGGGTCCAGGAGACCCCCAACCCGTCTTCGTGCCAGGTGTAGGCGAGCTCGTAGGTGTCCTTGAGCAGCCCGGCGTCGACGCTGAACTGGACCTGCTTGGCGAGCCCGTCCTCACCGGTGGCGGTCACGTTCACACTCTTGACCTGGCCCGCCCACTCGGGATAGGCGGCGAAGTCGGCGATCACGTCCATGATCGCCGCGGGTTCGGCAGTCACCGTGATCGACTGCGAGGAGGGAGTGGCCATGGGTGGAAGGCTACCCAGGTCGTTGGCGTTCGGCTGCAAATGGCCGGATTCGCGGGGTGTGGTTCGTCTCTCCCTGCCGCCGCTCAGCGCAGCTCGATCTCGAACGGGGTCGGGAAGCGCCGGAAGTGCCCGACGTTGACGCACTCGGTGCGGCCGCGCCGCAGCCGGCGGGCGATCGGCTGGTGCACGTGGCCGTGCAGCGCCCACAGCGGCCCCTGGTCGTCGATCAACTCGACCAGCCCGGGACCGCACATCTCCATCCGGCCGGGCAGCACGTCGTACCGCAGCAGCGCGATCGCCGGCGGCACGTGCGAGCAGAGGATGTCGACCGGCCCGAGGGTCTCGACCGCGGCCCGGTAGTCGTCCCGGGAGCGAATGAACGGTCGCCACACCGTCGGCGGCCCGCCGAGGACGCTGCCGATCCGGCGACTGGCCCCGCCGGCCACGAACCCGAGTCGGTAGCCGGCGAGCTCGACGACACGGCCGTCCAGGTAGGGCAGTTCGGCACCGGCCACCTCGTCCCACAGTTCGGCGACGTCCACGTTGCCCAGAGTCAGCAGGGCGTCCGGGCCGACCGCGGCCAGCACGTCCCGGTACAGGCCGGCGACCACCTCGGTCAGTGTGCCCATCGGGTCCGGAATGCTCGCCCACAGCTCGTGGTTGAGCCGGCGCAGCCGTCGGAAGTCGCCGGCCAGCCGCAGGTCCAGGAACGGTTGCACCCGCCGGGCACCGAAGATCCGACCGAGGATGCCGCCGGCGGCGTCCTGATAGTCGACGTAGTCGATCAGGTCACCCAGCACGACGAGCTGATCGGCCCGCCGGGCGACCTCGCGCAGCGCGGAGATGTTGCCGTGGACGTCCGAGACGAACTGCAGGCGCACCGACCCACCGTAGGGTCAGCGGTTCACCGCGTGGCCGGTGGGGTTCGGCCCGGCCGCGGCCAGCTCGACGACCTTGATCGGCACGCCCGGCATCGACGCGTGCAGCACCTTCCCGTCGCCGACGTACATGCCGACGTGGGTGACCGGGGAGTAGAAGGTGACCAGGTCACCGGGCTGCAGCGCCTCGAGCGGGACCTCCGGCAGGCCCGCCTGGGCGGCGCTGTTGCGGGGGATCTCGATGCCCGCCTGCTGCCACGCCCACAGCATCAGGCCGGAACAGTCGAATGTGTCGGGACCGACCGCACCCCACACGTAGGGCAGGCCCTGCCGGGACAGCGCGGCCTCCACCGCGATGCCGGCCTGCGCGCTGGGCGCGTGCGCGGCGGCCCAGGCGGCGAACTCCGGACCGGTGTTCTCCACGGGCGCGGCGTCGGAGGCCAGCCCGGCCCGATCCCGCTGGGCGGCCTGCGTGGCCTGCCGGGCGACCGAGGCGGTGTCCAGGTTGGCGGCCTCCTGGCTCGCAACCGCGGCGTCGATGTCGGCGGTGGACAGCTGCGCGAACGCCAGCTGGTAGACCGCGATCTCGCCGGCCAGCTGTGCCTTGCCCGCGTCCAGGGCGTCGCGGGCGGTCTGCGCATCCGCGGTCGCCTGGTCGGCCGCCTGCTTGGCCAGCCGGGCCTGGTTCTCCGCCGCCTGCGCGGACGCCCGGGCATCGGTGGCGACCTGCCGGGCGGCCAGCGCGCCGCCGAGCGTCTCCTGCTGGTCGGACGCGATCAGGTCCAGCGAGCTGGCCTGATCAAGGTAGTCGTCCGGGCTGCCGGCGGTGAGCAGCACCGAGAGGTCGGTGAGCCGGGCGCCCCGGAAGCTGGCGTTGGCGAAGGCGTCGACCTTGGCCTGGTACTGGGCCACGACGGCGTCCGCGGCGGCCACCTTCTGCTGCTCGGCGGAGGTGTTCGCGGCGGCCGCGGCCACATCGGCGGCGGCCGCGTCCGACGTGGCCTTGGCCGCGTCCACCGCGGCCTGCGCGGTCAGCACCTGCTCGTTGTAGGCCTCGGACCGGCGGGCCGCATCCAGCCAGGCCTGCTTGGCCTCCTCGGCGGTGGTCGGCACGACGATGGCCGGGGTCGGTGCGGCGTCCTCGGCCACGGCGGGTTGCGGGGCCGGCGTATCGGCAGCGGCGGGCAGCGCGGCCGCCACCGACAGCAGCGTGCAGGCCACGGCGATGCCGCCGGCCATGCGGTACACGCGGGCGCGGCGCGGGGTCGGCGCGATGTGTCCCGGGGGTCCGGCGGTCGGTCTGGTTCCGGCACCGGGCGCGGAGCGCAGCAGGTACCGACGGTCGAGCGTCACGGTTACGGCAAGCCCTTCTTCCTTGCCGCCTACCGAGTTAGCTGACGGGTTCGGGCCAGGAAGTGGCCCTACCCCGGCGCGCGGGCTGACGACGTGTCGCTGACCGTGCGCGCAGGGGATTCACCCCAATTGGAACCTGGGTCCCCGGTTCAATGCGTCGGCATTGATTAGGCGGTGACCATGAGGGGCGCCGATCGGCGACCGCTGCCCAAGGTCACGAATAGGTTACGAGAGAGCCACGAACGGCCGCAATCCATTCGAGCATGACGAACCTCTCATTTTCGACAGACAACGTTGTCCGTCGCCGCGACCGACCACCGTTTGT
>JBIOVW010000455.1:0-6453 GCA_044867945.1 Nakamurella sp.
GACCTCGGGCTCTTCCGTCCTGCCGGACGCACCCGGGGTGACGGCGGCCAGGGCTTGCTCGCCGGCCTTGGTCACCTGCTCGGCGATGTCCGACAGCGGGGCGGAAAGCGTCTTCGCCTGCTTGCGCGCGGCCTCCAGGATCAGCTCCGCCTGCTGCCGAGCGGCCGCCAGCACGGCCTCGGCCTGGTCCCTGGCCGCCTTGCTGGCCGCCTCGGCCCGCTCCTTGGCCGATTCGATGATCTCCTCGGCCTGCTTGCGGGCAGCCTCGGTCCGTGCGGTCAGGTCGTCGCGGACCGACTCGGCCGCCTTGCGGGCGACCTCGGTGCGCGCCTCGACCTGGTCGCGGACCTTCCCGGTGGCCGACTCGATCTCCTCGCGGGCGGCTTCACCGACCTTCTCGCTGACGCCGAGCATCTTGTGCGCGAACTCGCGCTGGCCCTCGAGCATTTTCTCCGCGAAATCGAAGACCTGGTCGATGACCTCATCGGGGTGGGGCGCCTTGCCGGGCGCGTCGCCGATCTTCCCGAACGCGTCCTGGGTGATCTTGGTCCAGGTTTCCACCGCGTCCACAGCCTGCGCCTGGGTGGAGCGCACGGCTGCCGCGAACTGTTCCTGTGGGGAGGACATGACGTTCCTTCCGGTCGATGCCGCTCGTGCGCAACACCGTGGCGCGGCTGATGTCAAAGGTGCTGGCCGGGAGCAACGTTATCGACATTTCGACCGGGACAACACCACACGCCGAACCGCCGACGACACCAATTCGGCGCACGGGATCCGACTCTGCCCGTTCGCCAGTGGCCGCCCACCGGGGGCCCCCCTCCCCGCCCGGTCACGGGCCCGCACGCAGCGGACTTCCGGCCGGCGCCCCGCAGCGCGGTCGCCGGCTCGAACCGGCGGACGGGCCGACCTCCCACCGGGAGCGGCCCACCACCCCGATGGGGAGCGACATCCTCGACGAGGCAACCGATTCGCGACCGACCGATTCGTGCAGCACCATCGCTGACGACCACCGGTGGTTCGGGTGCCAGCAATTCGCTGCGCGTCGGAACCGCAACCCGGTCCACCACCATCGGCGCGGGCGGCACAACTCCGGCGCGGTCGCCCGCAGCACCGGCGCACCCGTCCCCACCGACGGCGACCTGTCGCCGGCACCTGAGCCCGCGGGAGCGGTGTTGCGCGCCTCACGATTTTCGTCCGGGTGACACGGGAATGTCACCGGGGCACGGCACCGTCGACGCGGCGGGCGCGGGGGTTGCCGGCGGACCGCGCGCTCGCGGTGGTGGGAGTCACAACCGGTTTGTTAGCCCGTTAGCAGCAAACTCAGCTAACCTGCTAACAGGCGCCGGGCTGGCCGGTGCCCGCAAACTTGTTGAGGAGTGCCCCAATGGCTACCGCCACCAAGGCCGCGCAGAGCGGGGCCGACAAGGCCGAAAACACCGCCGCGCAGGTCACCGAGACCATCTCGTCCACCGTGTCCAAGGCGACCGCCGTCGCGAACGACCTGGTCACCAAGACCACCGACGCCTTCGCCCCGGTCGTCAAGTCGGCCGAGGAGAAGACCCAGCAGCTGACCGCCGCCTTCGCCGAAGAGGTGAAGAAGGCCGAGGCCAAGGGTCAGGAGCTGACCGAGCAGTTCGCCGCCGAGGTCCGCAAGGCCGAGGCCAAGGCTCAGGAGCTCACCGAGGCGTGGGTCGCCGAGTACAAGAAGGCGGAGGCGAAGACCCAGGAGTACGCCGAGGCGTTCACCGCCGAGGTCAAGAAGGTCGTCGTCATCTCCGTCGACAGCTACCAGGAGGCCGTCAAGCGCTACCTGGACCTGACCGTCGAGTTCGTCGACACCTTCAAGAACGACGCGGTCAGCGACCTGACCAAGAAGAACGCCGCGGCCATCACCGAGCTCGTCGACGCCTCGGTGAGCCAGGCCAAGGACCTGCTCAAGTAAGCGACAACTGCGGGGGTTCCCGAATCCGAAGGGGCGGGCGGCATCAGCCACCCGCCCCTTCGGCCTGTCCGGGGATGGACGCGGATCAGCCGAGGTGCAGCGAAGCCGCCTCGGCGATCGTCACCCCGGCATGCCGCCCGTTGCCGACGGCGTTCGTCACGCCATTCGACGTCGCCGGGTCGCGACAGGCGCCGACCGCGCGATCCCCGGCCGATCCGGTGACAGTCGAACCGGGTCACAGGATGTCGCCGGGGCGGTAGGCGGCAGCCCCCGGGTGTCGCGCGCGCAGCTCCCCGATCCGGCCGATCACCGCGGCGGTCTGCCGGTCGGCGAGCCCGGTGAACGAGATCCGGTCGGCCAGCAGCTCGTCCAGGTCCGCCCGGCCCAGCGGCAGCCGGACGTCGGCGGCCAGCCGATCGAGCAGGTCGTTGTCCACCTGCCCCTTCTCCCGCATGGCCAGCGCCACCGCGACCGCGTGCTCGGAGATCACCTCGTGCGCCGTCTCCCGGCCGACCCCGGCCCGGACCGCCGCCGTCAACACCTTGGTGGTGGCCAGGAACGGCAGGTACCGCTCCAGTTCCCGGTCGATGACGGCCGGATAGGCGCCGAAGTCGTCCAGGATCGTCAGGCACGTCTCGATCAGCCCGTCGATCGCGTAGAAGGCGTCCGGCAGCGCGACCCGGCGGACCACCGAACAGAACACGTCCCCCTCGTTCCACTGCGCGCCGGCCAGCTCGCCGGCCATCGACGCGTACCCGCGCAGGATCACCGCGAGTCCGCAGATCCGTTCGCAGGAACGGGCATTCATCTTGTGCGGCATCGCCGAGGAACCGACCTGGCCGGGTCGGAAGCCCTCGGTGGCGAGCTCCGCGCCGGCCATCAGCCGGATGGTGGTGGCCAGGGACGCGGGGCCGGCGGCCAGCTGCACGAGTGCGGAGAGCACCTCGTAGTCCAGCGATCGTGGATAGACCTGGCCGACGCTGATCAGCGACCGCCCGGACGGCGAGAGTTGACGCACCACCTTGGCTTCCAACAAGTCCACGTCCTCGGGTTCGCCGAGCAGATCGAGCATGTCCTGGGCGGTGCCGACCGGGCCCTTGATGCCACGCAGCGGGTACCGCTCCAGCAGTTCGTCGATCCGCTCGAAGGCCAGCAGCACCTCCTGGGCGGCCGACGCGAACCGCTTGCCGAGCGTGGTGGCCTGGGCCGGTACGTTGTGCGACCGACCGGCCATGACCAACCCGGTGTACTCGCCGGCCCTGGCACCGAGCCGGTCCAGCACCGCGATCGTCCGGTCCCGGATCAGGATGAGCGAGCGGACGATCTGACCCTGTTCGACGTTCTCGGTCAGGTCACGGCTGGTCATGCCCTTGTGCACCTGCTCGTGCCCGGCCAGCGCGTCGAACTCCTCGATGCGGGCCTTCACATCATGCCGGGTGACCCGTTCCCGGGCGGCGATGGAGGCCAGGTCGACGTCCTGGACGACCCGTTCGTAGTCGGCCAGCACCTCGTCGGGGACGTCCAGCCCGGCGACGACCTGCGCCCGGAGTACCGCGAGCCAGAACCGACGCTCGGCGACGATCTTGTTCTCGGGCGACCAGATCGCCACCATCTCCGGCGACGCGTATCGCTGGGCCAGCACGTTCTCGACTGCGGTCTGGGTCACCCGACAATCCTCCCAGCCGGGCCCGGCCGGCCGAAATTCCGGTGGTTCGTGGCGGCGGATGGGTGATGATCACCGTCATGACCGCCCACCTGCCGCCCGCTGCCGTCACCGTCGCCCCCGCGACGTGGCAGCAGCGTGGATGGGACGGAACGGGAGCCGATCCGCGTTGAGCGGCGCGCTGGTGGCCGGCCTGCTGGCCGGCTGGGGCATCGCCGTGCCCGTCGGTGCCGTCGCCGCCTACCTGGTCGCCCTTGCCGCACGGTCGGGTGGACGGGTGGGCGCGGCGGCGGCACTCGGCGTGGCCAGTGCTGACGGCGTCTACACCCTCGTCGCGGTCGTCGGCGGGGCGGCATTGACCGGACTGATCGCTGCGATCGCCACCCCGCTGCGGTGGCTGTCGGTGCTGGTGCTGGTCGTCCTGGGCGGTCGGATCCTCTGGGCGGCGGTCCGCGACCACCGTGACCGGTCCGACCTGGCGGCGGCGGGTGGCGTCGATCGGCCGGGATGGGCCTACCTGACCCTGCTCGGCATCACCCTGCTCAATCCGCAGACGATCCTGTACTTCGCCGCGTTGGTGCTGGGCAGCACCGCGGCCGAGCTCGGCGGCGGCGGACCGGTGGGGCTGACCGGCACCGTGTTCGTGCTCGCCGCGTTCGCCGCGTCGGCGAGCTGGCAACTGGTGCTGGTGGCCGGCGGCCTCGCGCTGGGTCGCGCACTGACCGGCCACACCGGCCGGCTGGCCACCGGCCTTGCCTCCGGCACGGTGATCTTCGGCTTCGCGGCGGTCCTGGCGAGCGGCGGCTGAGCGTAGCTTGCCGAGGTCAGCGTCGCCGGCGGATCGCGCCGGCGAGGAACTCGGAGAAGGTGATCGTGCCGAACGCGTTGTCCGGCACCAGGTTCCATCCGTCCCGGTAGGCACGCATCAGCCTGCCGGGCACCGGGATGTCGACGATCCGGCGCTTCCTGCCGGCCGCGGCGAGATATTCGCGCGCCATGTCCTCGATGGTCTGCACCTGCGGGCCGCCGATGTCGGTCGCCCGACCGGCGGGCTCCGCCTGCGTCAGGTCGACCAGTCGACGGGCCGCGTCAGTGGTGTCGATGGCCTGGAATTGCAGGCCGGACGGCAGCGGCAGCACCGGGAATCGGCCGCATTTGCGCAGGATCGTCAGCACCAAATCGTGGAATTGGGTGATTCGTTGCACTGTCGACGGCAGCCCCCCACGCTGCACGATCCCCTCGATCCCGGCCTTGTGGCGGTACATCTTCAGCGGGATCCGATCGACCCCGACGATCGAGACGTAGATCAGGTGCGGGGAGCCGCCCAGCAGCGCCGTGTCGATCAGCCGCCGCGTGCCGTACACGTCGTTCTCCGGACGCCGGTAGTCCGTCGCGCAATGAACGATCGCGTCGACGTCGGCCACCGCATCGGCCACCCGCACCCCGGTGACCAGGTCTCCGGTCACCCACCGGACCCGCTCCGGATCGCCGGAGTTCCGTTCCCGGCGGCTGAGAATCCTTGGTCGGAGGTCCCTTTCGAGCAGCTCCCGGACCACCGCCCGGCCCAGTGTGCCGGTCCCACCGGTCACCAGGATCGGCCTGTTCATGGGCATCACGTTCTCACGCCGGCGCCAGCGACGCCCACCGGCACCCCGGCCCCGGATTGGCGCATTGACGCAGATCGGTCAATTCACCAGGCTGGACCCGACGACGCCGCGAAGGAGCGGACGATGACGTTGGAGACGGGCTGGCTCGACGAGACCCCGATCACCGACTCGGTGCTGCGGGGATTCCTGTACAACCAGGCGGACGTCGGCGATCTGGTCGCCGGTGCGGTCGGCGGCCGGACCGCCCGGCCACCCGGGGTGGCTCTGGCCGACGCCGGGGGTCCGGTCGTGTACACGAACCAGGCGGTCCTCCTCCGGCCGGTGCTCACCGCCGTCGACCCGCTGCTGGACGAGGTCGACCGGTTCTTCGCGGACTCACCGCCGGCGATGCTGCTCTCGGCATGGCCGACGCCGGATCTGTCCGTCCGCGGCTGGCAGGTGATCGGGCACCCGATGTTCGTGGTCCGCTCACCCGGCGCACACGCCGCCGTGGTGTCCGAGGCGGTGTCCATCGAGCCGGCCCGGACCGCGGTAGACCTGGCCCTTGCCGAACGCGTCGTCGTGCAGGGGTATCCGCTGCCGGAGGCGGCCGGGTTGTCGCCCAACGCCCTGTTCGGGCCCGGGCTGCTGGACGGGCCGATCCGGGTGCGGATCGCCTCCGTCGACGGACGGCCGGCCGGGGTCGGGTCCGCGCACGTCGGGTATGGGGTGGTGAATCTGTGCCTGGCCGCGACCCTGGCGACCGCCCGCCACCGGGGAGCGTGGACGTCGCTGGTCTGGACCCGGGTGGACGATGCGCCCGATCTGCCCGCGGTCGCGTTCACCAGTGACGACAGCCGCCCCGGGTTCATCCGGCTGGGTTTCCTGCCGATCACCCGTTTCACCCTCTGGCTGGTGCCGGGCGGTCGCTGACCTGGCCCGCCTCGACCTGCGCGACATGCCGCTTCACCCGGCCGCCCTCGGCCGCAGCCGGGCCGCACACCGCGCGGACTCCACCGACCGCGGAACAACGGGTCGCCCAGTACGACCGCATGTTCCGCAGCCGGCCGAAGCGGATGGCGGGTCGGCGGCGATCGGCTCAGCCGAGACTGGCGAGTACCGCCGCGGCCGCCGAAGACAGCTGATCCGCGGACAGCCCCGACGGAATCGGCGCGATACCGGTGGCCGGGCGGCCGCCGACCTCCACCTGGTAACCGTTGCCGTAGGCGTAGACGGACAGGTTCCCCTCGTCGTTGGACACG
>JBIOVW010000456.1:0-2164 GCA_044867945.1 Nakamurella sp.
GGCCCGCGTACTCGAACGCTGGTGGTTGTGACTCAGGCCGGACTGATGGGCGGCGTGAACCGCTCCAGCTGAACCGGGGTGTGGTCGGAGTCCGACTTGGGAAGTTCGGTGGCGACCTGGTCGATGACCCTGACGACGTTGCCCGTCTCGCGGTCGAAGTTCAGCGTGCCGTGCTGGAAGTTCTGCACGATCCACAGCGGTTCGGCAATCTCAGCGCTGGTGGGCAGACCCAGCGCACCGCGCTCGAAGCCCAGCGACCCCCATGCGTTGTAGATCTCGCCGGTGACCGGTTCGGCCCCGCTGGTCGGCGACCAGTAGATCGCGCCGCGTTCGAAGTTCGCGTACCGCGAACCACCTTCGCCTGAGGCCTCCGGTGATCTCGGCGCGCCGAGGATGCTGTTCGGGCCACCCATCGACTCCCAGCGCAGGAAGATCGCGCCACCGCGCAGAGTTTCGGCCAGGTCGGCGGGCCCCGGCGGCCTGTTGAATCGGGCCGCGATGTCGCGGATCTGGCCCATGGCGGCGTACGCCGCGTTGCCCGGGCATTCGGTGACGCCCACGTCGCGGTGAGTGAAGATCGTCGGCAGCGTCGGGCTGGCGCCGAACGGGAACTTGGAGAACGAGCTGCCTGCCGAGGCCAGCACGACGGTGCCCTTTGGGTCGACGTGGTCGAGGCCGAGGCGCCAGCCGAGCAGCCGGCCGGTGTTCTCCAACTGAATCTGGGTCGGAGCCACCTCTTCGAAGTTGCCCAGCATCGCCACACCCCAGGTGTCGCGGTTGAAGCCACCGGTGTGCGCGCCCTCGACAGGCTTGGTGATTCCGCCCGCGCGGCCCTCGAATACCTGGCCGTACTTGTCGACGAGGGCGTTGTAGGCGATGTCGCACCACCCCAGCGTGCGGGTGTGGTACTCGTAGATCGACCGGATGATGCCGGCCGAATCCTGGGGCGCGTAGTCGTTGCTGCCCGCGGTGTGGTGGACGATCCCGGCCCGGATGCCCTTGTCGTACTGCGGGTTCGGGCATCGGATCGACTCGTCGGCGCCCCACCCGCCTCGATCGATGATCTGCGGGGGGCTGCCGGGCGCGGTGACGGCGGACGGCACCGGCAACGTGTCCACCGGCGCCTCCGGCGGACTGATCAGCACGGCGTTGACGTTCTGCGGCAACGGCTGTTCGACGTTCGCGGGGACGTACCCCAGCCTGAGCCGGTTGTCGGCCTGCGGCGGCGGTGCCTGCGGGGGTCCAGCGGGACGGGTGACCGAGATCTGCACCGTGGTGGTGCGACCGACGAAGACCGGTTCGGTGCCGCGTGGAGCACCCGCCACGGGGTGGTCGGGTCCCAGTCCCTCCATGGCTTCCGCCTCGTACCAGGGCCCCCACGTGCCGTCGGGCTTCTTGGCGCGAATCCTCGCCGACGTGCCGGTCAGGTCATCGGCGGTGAGTGCGACCAAGGAGAACGGGGTGTCCTGGTGGATCTCACGAATCGTCTCGCCGCCACCGAGACCGGTCAGCGGCTGTTGGGCGAGCTGCGGTGCCGCTGGTGGCGAGTCGTCGTCGGTGGGGACTCCCGGAATGCCGAAGAGCGCCATCGGCAGCACGACAGCGGTCGCCGCGATGGCGGTGAACAGCACCGACGGCACTGGACGGCGACACGACACGGAACGATGTTACGTATGTGTCAGTTGTTACCAATGTTTCGACACGGCGCGAGGGCGGACAAATTTGGAAGCCGGGTCTACGCGCAACGGCACCGCAGAGCCCAGAGAGAGGGTCTTCTGCGGTGCCGTTTCGAAACAGGTCTTATGCGCCAGCGCCGGTGGACGCCGCCGCCGCGGCGGCCGGAGCAGCGGCTGCCGCCGGTGCCGCCGCTGCGGCCGCGGGGGCCGCTGCGGCCGGGGGCTTGACCGCCGACATGATCGCGGGCATCACCATGCCCTTGAGCAGGTCGATCGCCTGACCGGCGCCCAGCTGGTTGGCCATGCTGGACAGGTCGCCCATGATGCCGGGGCTTCCGGTGCTCGCCGGCATGCTCGCCAGCGACGGGTCGCCCATGATCGGGTACATGCCCGCCGCGGGATCGAGTCCGATGGGCGCGGAGATCGGGATCTCGCCGGGATTGGGCAGCGCACCGGTGGCGCTCGGTGTCAACGGGCTGGTGAGCGTG
>JBIOVW010000457.1:0-2446 GCA_044867945.1 Nakamurella sp.
CCGTCTCGTCGCTCCCCTCACCATCGCATTCGGCGCGTTGACGCTGGTGACGGCGCTGGCCACGATGATGGTCGCGGTACCGCTCGCCATGGTGACGATGATCACCGGGTTCTGCTGGTACGCGGAACGGCCGCGAACGCCCCGGCGCAACGGGCTGTGTGGCGGGTGTCGGGCCGGGTGCGTCGAGTGCCGGGAGCGGATCGAGATCGCGGGCTGAGGGTGGGGCCGGTCAGGCCCCGTCCGGCGACACCCCGTACCCCTCGACGTTCACGAGGCGCTGCTGGGCGAGGCCGTCGAACAGGCCGCCGCTGTCGAGCGCGGACAGGGCCGGAACCGTCGGGGCCTGCTGAGCCGCAGATTGCCCGGACACCGGCAGCGCCACCGCATCGAGCGCGGGGACCGCGTCGATCCCGGGCACCTGGTCCGAGCCCGGGATCCGCTGCACGGTGGACGCCTGCCCTGCCTGCGCCGCGACAGACCCGGGTGACGAGGTGTCGGCCTGTGCCGACGTGCGCGCTGGTCCCGAGGTGTTCACGGTCGGGCCCTCGAACGTGAACAGCATCGGCAGGGCCGGCATCGCCTGAGCGTTGGGCAGGTCGGTGAGCGGCAGGGCCGTCGGCAGGCCGGCCGGCAGGGCCGCCAGCGCGGATGCCGCCTCGGGCGTCGCCGCCGGGGACTCAACCGGCGCCGCCACGGCGTTCCCGGCGATGCCCGCGCCCCTCGCGGCGATCCCGGCGGCGGCGGTGGTGCGGAGGGTGCGCCTCGCGAGGCTGCTCATCGGAGTTCCTTCCGGGCAGAGTGAGATCAGGAAGAGTGAGATTTCAGGCAGAGTGAGATTTCAGTCGGCTCAACGAGCGTGCCGACGGCCTGGTTGCCCCGGTTCACCCTGCTCGGGGACACCGGGACGCGCATCGCGCCACGTCCGCCGGGACGCCCGGCCGCGGGTGCTGGCACGATGGGGGTCGTGACTGCACCGAATGCGAAGCCCACCGCGACGCTGCGGACGTCCGAGGGTGACATCAGGATCAACCTGTTCCCGGACCACGCCCCGAAGACGGTGGCGAACTTCGTCGGCCTCGCCACGGGTGAGAAGTCCTACACCCAGCCCAACGCCAGCGGCGGCAACTCCGGCCCGTTCTACGACGGCTCGGTCTTCCACCGGGTGATCAGCGGATTCATGATCCAGGGCGGCGACCCGACGGGCACCGGCCGGGGCGGCCCCGGCTACCAGTTCGCCGACGAGTTCCACCCCGACCTTCGCTTCGACCGCCCCTACCTGCTCGCCATGGCGAACGCGGGCCCCGGCACGAACGGCTCGCAGTTCTTCATCACCGTCGGGCCGACCCCGCACCTCAACCGTCGGCACACGATCTTCGGTGAGGTCGCCGACGCCGAGTCGCGCGCCGTCGTCGACGCCATCGCCACCACGTCCACGGACCGTTCGGACCGGCCGCTGACCGAGGTCGTCATCCAGCGGATCGAGTTCGTCGACTAGCGCTGCCCGAGCCGGAGTCCCCCATGTCGTACCCCGCCGGACCACCGACCCCACCCCGGCCCGGCGATCGTCCGAGTCCAGGTGCCGCGCCAGCGGTCTGCGTGCGGCACCCGGACCGGGCGACGGGATTGAGCTGCACCCGGTGCGGCCGCCCGGCCTGTCCGGAATGCTTGCGCGAGGCGTCCGTCGGCTACCAGTGCGTCGACTGCGTCGGCGAGGGTCGGCGCGGGGCGCGTCGCGGCGTGACGATCGCGGGCGCCGAGCCCGGGGGACGTCCGTTCGTCACCCCGACGCTCGTCGGGCTCAACGTCGCGGTCTTCGCCTGGACCGTCGCCACCTCGGGCAGCGTCTCCCGCAACGACCGGGCGCCGCTCTTCCAGGAGTGGGCGCTGGTACCGAACGCGGTCGCGGACGGGGAGTGGTGGCGGGTGCTCACCGGCGGCTTCCTGCACTTCGGGCCCATCCACCTGCTGTTCAACATGATGGCGCTGTGGGTGATCGGCCGCGATGTCGAACCGGCGCTGGGACATGGCCGGTTCCTGGCCGCCTACCTGGTGTCGCTGCTCGGCGGGTCGACGGCGGTGATGCTGCTGTCGGCGCCGAACGCCCTCGTGGCGGGCGCTTCGGGTGCGGTGTTCGGGCTCATGGGCGCGCTGGCGGTGCTGCTGCGCCGGTTGCGGATCCCGCTGGGACAGGTCGGTGGTCTGATCGTGGTCAACCTCGTGATCACGTTCCTGCTGCCGGGGATCTCGATCGCCGGCCACCTCGGCGGGCTCGTGGTCGGCGGCGCCGCCACCGCGGCACTGGTCTACGCCCCGGCCGACCGGCGGGTGCCGGTGCAGACGGCGGCTCTCGGCGGTCTCACGCTGCTGCTGCTCGCCGGCGTGGCGCTGCGCATGATGGTCATGGTCTAGGGACCGGGACCGACCCGCCCACGCATCACGGCCGAGG
>JBIOVW010000458.1:0-3472 GCA_044867945.1 Nakamurella sp.
CCTGCTGGTCGCCCACGCTGCTCCGCGCGAGCAGCGCGGCCAGGTCTTGGCTCTCTCCGTGCATGAGGGTCCCCTCCATGTCCTGGACCCACATGGTCGAACTCGCGACGATCGGGTCGATGCCGGCTTGCGGCGGCGCGGCATCGACGAAGTTACGGTTGGGGTTTTGTCGCTTTCAACGCCGATTCCTGCCCACTTTCCATCCACTTTCCGGTGTGACCGACGGACCCGCCGGCCGCCTTGGAAACGGCCGGCCCGATGATGGACTGATGGCCGGCACCCGATACGAATTCACCGCCGAGCTGTGGCGTTGGGCCGCCCGCACCGACGAGTGGGTGTTCGTCCGCCTGCCAGCCGATGTCTCCGCCGACATTGCGGCGGTGCCGCGGCTGCGGGCCGGCTTCGGCGCGGTCAAGGTCGCGGCGACGGTCGGCGATTCCCGCTGGCTGACTTCGATCTTCCCGGAACGCACCGGCGGCCCCTACGTGCTTCCGGTCAAGAGGGCGGTGCGGACGGCCGAGGACCTCGATGTCGGCGACGTGACCCGGGTCGGGGTCGAGCCCTTGGACGACGCCTGACGGCCGGCCGCGACGCCCGGCCGCCCACGCCATGAGCACGCCGAACGTACTGGCCGGCAGTCTTCTCGGGGCTGCGCCGAACGAGCATCACTGCGCCGGACGGGTCATCTGGGCGCGCAACTGCCGGAACCGGAAGACGCCGGATTCGCCGGTCTGGGCCTGATAGGCGGCGACCACGTCACCGACCCAGCCGCCGACCTCCACCTCGGGCAGCCTGGCGGTCCAGTCGGCGAAGCCGACCGTGCACCAGTCGACGAAGGCCGCCCTGGAACCGAAGTCCCACCGCAGATCGTCGACCCGTTGGCCGGTCACCCGCAGCCCGGCCCGGTCGGCGACGCGCGGATAGGTGGCCGGATCGACATGCACGAACGGCGCGCGGAAGCCGGCGAAGAACGCGCGCCAGCGGTCGGTGGCGCAAACCCGCATGGCGATCGATTCCAGGCTGGGTCGCGGCCCGGCGCAAACCTGCTGAACGATGGCCCGGCCGTCCGGCCGCAGCGCCCGGGCGATCCCGGCCAACGCCGCGACCTGGTCGGCCACCCAATGCAAGGCGTTGAACGACACGGCGGTGTCGAACTCGGCGGTGAACGGCAGGTCCAGGGCGTCCGCGTTCAGGAAGCGAACGTCGGACCCCGGGGGGTCCGGGTGGGACCGCGCCGCCTCGATCATCCGCGGCGAGGCGTCCACCCCCACGATCGATCCGCGGGGGAGCCGCGCCGCGATCGACCGGGTGATGTACCCATCGCCGCAGCCGACGTCGAGCACGCGTTCGTCGCCGCGAAAAACCAAGTGCGCCAGCGTCTCCTGCGCGAGGTGGCGCTGCAGCCGGCTGATCCGCTCATAGCCCACGCCATCCCAATCGACCATCCTGCAGCCCCTTCCTCGAATCCCGGCATCGCCAAACAAGACGGCACGCCGGACGGATCGGCGACCCGGCCCGGCACCGAACATGTGCCGGCCTTGCGCTGACGGTGCTGGTCGGCGTCATGCTTGGCCTGACCGCCGCCGGTCGCAAGTGGCGGCCGGTGTTGGAGGCACCGATCCCACAACGCACAATGCAGCGTGAAGTTGCAAAGAGCCGGGATCGGAGAACGGACGAGATGACCGCTGGGAGCGTGGGTCGGTGACCGAGGAGCCGTTGCGCGTCGGGGTGATCGGGGCGCGCGGCCGGATGGGCGCGCAGACCTGCCAGGCTGTGGTCGAGGCGCCGGACATGGACCTGGTCGCCGCGGTCGGCGGTCGCGAGTGGCTGTTTTCGCTGGCCGACGCGGACAGCCAGGTGGTCGTCGACTTCAGCCACCCGGACGTGGTGATGGATCACATCCGGTTCTGCCTGGACAACAACATCCACGTCGTCGTCGGGACCTCCGGGTTCACCCAGGAGCGGCTCGACACGATCACCGGCTGGTTGCAGGCAAAGCCGGGTCTCGGCGTGATCGTGGTGCCCAATTTCGCCATCGGCGCGGTGCTGGCCGTACGGTTCGCGCGGGCGGCGGCGCGGTTCTTCGAGTCGGTCGAGATCATCGAGTTGCACCACGCCGGCAAGGCCGACGCGCCGTCCGGCACCGCAGTCGCCACCGCCCGCGCTGTCGCGGCGGCGCGCGCGGCAGCAGGAGTCGGGCCCGGCCCGGACGCTACCGCCATCGAGGAGACGGGCGCCCGCGGCGCGACCGTCGACGGCATCCGGGTGCACTCGGTGCGGCTACCGGGCCTGGTCGCGCACCAGGAGGTCATCCTGGGCACCGAAGGGGAGACGTTGACCATCCGGCACGACTCGTTGGACCGGGTTTCGTTCATGCCGGGTGTGCTCACCGCCGTTCGTGCGGTCCCGTCCCGGCCGGGGCTCACGATGGGGCTCGAGCAGCTGCTCGGCATCGACTGACTCGTGACCAAGGGCACCCGGACCAAGGTCGTCGTCGGCGTCCTGACGTTGGCTCTTGTGGTGTATTTCTGGCTGCTGGCCGGGCGCGCGGTCGTGCTGATCCAATCCGGTGTGGTCGCCGGGATCGCGCTCGGTACCGGCGTGCTCCTGCTCCCGATCGTCGGTGCGGTGCTGTTGTTCTGGGAGCTCCGGTTCGGCTGGCAGACCCAACGGCTGGGCCGGCAGCTCGCCGAACAGGACCTGGTGCCGGACGACTCCGAGCTGCCGCGGCGTCCCTCAGGTCGGGTGGAGCGCGGTGCCGCGGACGCGCACTTCGAGACGGTGAAGGCCCGGGTCGAGGCCGACCCCGACGACTGGCGCGGCTGGTACGCGCTCGCCCACGCCTACGACCTGGCCGGTGACCGCAGGCGCGCCCGGTCGGCCATGCGGCACGCGATCGCTTTGCAGAGCGGATCGTCGCCTGGCTGAGGTCCGCGGGTGGGCCTACGCGCCGGCGCCGTGTCTGGACCGCCCTGGACGGCGCCCGGCACCTGCGGAGCATCGGCCGGTACGTCAGCGGATGCCTGCGCCCATCAAGATCACCCCCCGGGTGTCGTACCGGTGCGCTTTGATGAGCTGACCGGGCCGGTGGCCCGGTGTCGCACCGAACAAAGTCCACAATTGTCCGTTGTCTTGCCTTGTGAGCACTTCACAGTATATGATCCAAACATACGTACGCAGCTTGGGGTGAGTCGGATGGCCGACCAGACGCAGGCGCCTGGGCCCGCGGCGTGGGCCGAGCTGGCCGCCGGCCCGGCCACCCCCGCCTCCTTCACCGCGCTGACCGACGCCGACCCGGCCGCCCTGTCCGGCGCGCAACTTGTCGACGCGATCGTCTGCTCGGAGAAGGTCGCCTCGCTGGCCCTTGGCCTGCAGACCCGGCTGATGGCCGCGCTCGCGGTGCCGTTCGTCGCCGGCGACCCGATGCGGCTGGCCGGCAAACTGGCCCGCCGGTCCGGGCTGACCGGCGGCG
>JBIOVW010000459.1:0-7665 GCA_044867945.1 Nakamurella sp.
TCGACCAGGTGCTGCCCACCGCCGGCGGCGCCGAGGCGTTCACCCTCATCGCCCGGGCCCTGCGTCCACGGCGGGCGGTCGTGGTGCACCCCCAGTTCACCGAGCCGGAGGCCGCGCTGCGGGCGGCGGGCCACGTGGTCGACCGGGTGCTGCTGGACGCCGCGGACGATTTCACGCTGGACGGCGCGGCCGTTCCCGACGCCGCCGACGTGGTGATGATCGGCAACCCGACCAACCCCACCGGGGTGCTGCACCCGGCGTCGGTGCTGCGCGGGTTGGTCCGGCCGGGCCGGGTGGTCGTGGTGGACGAGGCGTTCCTGGACGCGGTCGCCGACGAAGCGGAGTCCCTTGTCACGCAACAGCTTCCCGGGCTGCTGGTGGTGCGCTCGCTGACCAAGACGTGGGCGCTCGCGGGGCTGCGGGCCGGCTATGTGGTCGGCGACGGGGAGCTGATCGGCCGGCTCGCCGCGCAGCAGCCGCCCTGGTCGGTGTCGAGTCCGGCGTTGGCCGCGATCGCCGCCTGCTGCTCCGACGTCGCCGTGGCGGAGGCCGCGCGCGCGGTGCCCACGATCGCGGCGTGTCGGGAGGCGCTCGTGGCGGGCCTGCGCCGGCTGGGTCTGCGGGTGGTCGGTGTGCCGGTGACACCGTTTGTGCTGGTCGACACAGCGGACTTGGTGCCGGTCGGCGGGCCGCCGGACTTCGTGCGGCAGTCGTTGCGGCGCAGGGGGATCGTGGTGCGGCGAGGTGACACGTTCCCGGGGTTGGGGCCGACCTGGATCCGGATCGCGGTCCGTGACCCGGACACCAACGCGCGGCTGCTGGATACCCTCTCCGACGTACTCACCGCGGTCCCCCAGAACGGAGTTGATCATGGGAGAACGGCCGTTATGCAGGGCTGAAAACGGCCCTTTCCCCATGATCAACAGCGGGTGGGGTGGGGAGAAGTCGGGGTGACGGGCTTCGACGCGGCGCTGCCGGTGCGGGGACGGCGCGTCCTGGTCACCGGCGGGAGCGAGCACGTCCTCGGCAGAATCGCCGCGCTGCGGGAGGCCGGCGCCGATGTCCACGTGGTGGCGCCCACGGCCGCCGCCTCGGTGGACGATCTGGCCGATCGGGGCCTGCTCCGCTGGGACGCCCGCCCGGTGACCGCCGACGACGTCGCCGCCGCCTGGCTGATCATCCTCGGAGCGGACGACCCCGACTCCGACGCTGCGGTGCGGGCGCTCGCCGAGCAGCATCGAACCTTCTGCCTGTCGGCGACCGGCGGTTCCGGCGACACCGGCGCGCGGATCGGTCGGGTGACCCTGGTCGGCGGCGGCCCCGGCGACCCCGGTCTGATCACCGTTGCCGGGCTGGCCGCGATCCGCGATGCCGACGTCGTCATCACCGACCGACTGGCGCCGCTGGCGGTCCTCGACCAGGTCCGGCCGGGCACCGAGATCATCGACGTCGGCAAGATCCCCCGCGGTCGGTTCACGCCGCAGGAACAGATCAACGCGCTGCTCGTGCAGCACGACCAGGGCGGCCGGACGGTCGTGCGCCTCAAGGGCGGCGACAACTTCGTCTTCGGTCGCGGCGGCGAGGAATGGCACGCGTGCGCCGAGGCCGGCATCGAGGTCCGGGTGATCCCCGGGGTGAGTTCGGCCATCGCCGTGCCGGGGCTGGCCGGCATCCCGCTGACCCACCGCACCGCCAACCAGGGCTTCACCGTGATCACCGCCCACGTGCCGCCCGGCGATCCGCGGTCGACGCTGGACTACGCCGCGCTGGCCCGCTCCGGCACCGCGCTGGTGATCATGATGGGCGTCGCCACGCTCGGCGCGGTCGCCGCCGAACTCCTCCGGCACGGCCTCGACCCCGCCACGCCGGCGGCCACCGTCGCCGACGGCGGCCTGCCCGACCAGCGCACCGTCCGCGGCACCGTCGCCTCGATCGCCGTCGACGTCGCCGCCGCCGGGATCAAACCGCCGGCGATCACCGTGATCGGCACCGTCGCGGGATTCGACCCGGTCGCCGGTTGACCCGGCGCCGACCGCGACGGCGCAATCCGAGTGATGCCGGTCAGGCACCGCCGGATTGCCACCGGCGCCACGGCAGTATCGCCTGCAGCACCCACCGCCCACCGTGTCCGGACACCGTGACGGCGGTCAGCGGGCCGACGTCGAAGGCGAAGATCAACGAGGCGGGCGCCGCCAGCAGGTGCACGAGGGCGGCGCGCACCACCAGTGGCGACACCACCAGCACCGACCGCCCGTCCGGCCAGGCCCGGTCCGCCAACGTCGTGCCGATCCGGGAGATCAGTTCCGTCAGCGATTCACCGCCGTGCGGCGCCACCGACGGGTCGGCCAGCCAGCAGGACAGCGCCTCGGCCGAGTCGGCCAGCAGCGAGTCGAGCGTCCGGCCGCGCCAGCTTCCGGTGTCCAGGTCCGCGAGCCGGGGCTCGACCGCTCCGGACCAGCCAAGGGCCTGCGCTGTCTGCCGGCACCGCCGCTCCGGCCCGACCAGCACCTGCGCCGACCGCATGGTCACGGGCGACGGCAGATCCTCCGCGGACACCGCGTCATCGCCGGGAAAGGCGCCGATCCGGGTGGCCGCGGTCGGCGCGTGCGTCACCAGCATCAACCGCGCTGCCACCAATGTCACCCCCATTCGCCCGGCCGCGTTGACCGCATGATCGCCGGGCCGCTACGGTCAGCGGGTTCCAGCGGTTTCGGGAAGCCGGTGCAAGCCCGGCACGGTCGCGCCACTGTAAGACCCGGCGACGGGTCGAGTCAGACCCCGATGCCGTCCGGCTCCGACGAGCGGGGGCGCATCACCCCCGAGGAGGTCACGTGTCCCAGGCCGCAGCAGCGACCGGTCCGATCCCCGTTCCGGCAATCGCCATCCCCACCATTCCGGTGCGACAGATCCTGCCCTGGGCGGTGTTCGTCGGCCTGCTCGCGACCATCGCGCTGTACTTCGTGTCCGCCGAGCAGGGCGCGTTCGCGGTGTTCGCCGGCACCGGCATCCACGAGTGGGTGCACGACGGCCGGCACCTGCTCGGCTTCCCCTGCCACTGACCGGCGGCGCAGATGTTGACTGCACGGACCTTCCTGGTCCGCGGCCTGCTGGCAGGGCTGGTCGCGGGCGTTGTCACCTTCGGCCTGGCCTACGTGATCGGCGAACCCTCGATCAACGCAGCAATCGCCATCGAAGAGGCAGGCGGCGCCGTCATCGACGAACATACGCATGACGCCGCCGCCGAGACCGGGGAGCACTCGCACGGCGAGGAGGCAGAGGTCTCCCGGGCCACCCAGTCCACCTGGGGCCTGGCCACCGCCACGATCGTCATCGGGGTGGCGCTGGGTGGCATCGCCGGGCTCGGGTCCGCCTTCGCCTGCGGCCGGCTCGGCCGGCTGAGCCCCCGCGCGAGCACGGCCGTGGTCGCCGCGATCGGCTTCGCCTCCATCTACCTGGTGCCGTATCTGAAGTACCCGCCGAACCCGCCGGCGGTGGGCAACCCGGACACCATCGGGCAGCGCACCGCCTGGTATTTCTCGATGCTGGCCGTGTCGGTCGCCGCCGCGGTCCTGGGCGTGGTGCTCGCCCGCCGGCTCGGCTCCCGCCTGGGCGGATGGAACGGCGGGCTGGTCGCCGCCGCCGGCTATCTCGTGGTCGTGCTGGGCACCGCATGGCTGCTGCCGGTCATCGACGAGGTACCGCAAACGCTCCCGGCCGACCTGCTGTGGGAGTTCCGGATCGCGTCGCTGGGCGTCCAGTTCGCCCTGTGGCTGGTGCTGGGCGTCCTGCTGGCGACCATGATCGGGGCGGTCACCCGCCGGTTGCCCGCCTCCCCGGCCGCCGGTCGGCTGGCGGGCACCGCGGCGTGACCCCGCCGGTCCCCCCACCGTCGGCGGAGGTCCGCGACGAGGCCCGCCACCGGTTCGACGCGCTGGCCCAGCCGACGGGTGCCCTGGGTCGACTGGAGGACCTCGCCGTCTGGATCGCGGCCTGCCAGCACCGCTGCCCACCGGAGCCGGTCGACGAGGTGCGGGCGGTGGTGTTCGCCGGCGACCACGGCGTGGCCTCGTTCGGCGTGTCCGCCTACCCGTGCGCGGTGACGGCCGCCATGGTCCGGCTGTTCCATGCCGGTGATGCGGGCGTGGCCGTGCTCGCCCGGCAGCACGGTGTGCGGTTGCGGGTGCTGGACATCGGCGTCGACGTCGGCACTGCCGACCTGGGTCTTCCCGCCGACGTTTCCGCGTACAAGGTCCGGCGCTCCTCGGAGCCGATCCACCTGGCGGACGCGCTGTCGCCGGCCGAGGTCGGGGCGGCGATCCGGGCCGGGCAGGAGGTCGCCGACCAGGAGGTCGCCGCCGGCGCCCAGCTGCTCATCTCCGGTGACATGGGCATCGGAAACACCACCCCCGCCGCTGCGTTGATCGCTGCCCTGCTCGGGCTGCCCGCGGACGAGGTGACGGGCCGGGGAACCGGCATCGACGACGCCGGACTGGTCCGCAAGCGCGAGGTCATCGGCCGGGCGCTGGCCCGGATGGGCCACCGGCTCACCTCCGTAGACCCGGTCGACCTGCTCACCGGACTCGGCAGCTCCGACATCGCCGCATCCGCGGCCTTCATGGCCAGGGCCGCGCACCGCGGGGTTCCGGTGCTGCTGGACGGGGTGGTGTCCGTCGCCGCGGCGCTGCTGGCCGACCGGCTCGCGCCGGGGGCCGCCGCCTGGTTCGCCGCCGGGCACCGGTCGACCGAGCCGGCGCAGTCGTTCGCGCTCGACAAGCTGGGCCTGGTCCCGCTGCTGGACCTGGGCATGCGGCTGGGGGAGGGCAGCGGCGCGGTCGCCGCCGTGCCGCTGGTCCGCTCTGCCGCGCTGCTGCTGCGGGAGATGGCGTTGCTCTCGGACGTGCTGGGGTGAGCGAGGCTTGCCGAGCGAACCATAGACACCGGCGCCGGCGCCGCATCCGGATCGCCGAGCGTGCGAGGTGTGCCGGAAAGGCGGCGGCGTGAGTCCGACGGCCGACGGCCTGCGTCTGGCCGTCGGCACGCTCACCGCGGTCCGGATACGCCCTCCGCAGAACGTGAACCGGGCGGCGGCCCGCGCGGCGATGCTGCTGGCCCCGGTCGCCGTGCTGCCGCTGGGCCTGGCCGCGGCCCTTGTCGGCGCGCTCCATCCCTGGCTGGGCCTGCCGCCGCCGGTCACCGCGGCGCTGGCCATCGGCGCGGTGGCCCTCGGCACGAGGGGGCTGCACCTGGACGGGCTGGCGGACACCGCCGACGGCCTTGGCTCCGGCCATGACCGGAACCGGGCGCTGGACGTCATGCGGCGCGGCAACACCGGCCCGATGGGGGTCTCCGCGGTGGTCCTGGTGCTGCTGACCCAGGTCGCGGCGGCAGCCTCGGTGCTGGCCCGGCCGTGGGGGCCGGTGGCGCTCGGCGTGCTGGTCTGCCTGGCACGTTCAGCGCTGTGGCTCGGTTGCGCGGCCGGGGTGCCGGCGGCCCGGCCGGCGGGCCTGGGCGCGACGGTCGCCGGGGTGGTGCCCCGCTGGGCGGTTGTGCTCGGCCTGCCGGCGGTCGCGGCGGCCGCCACGCTGGTGCTGATGCCGACCGGATCGCCCTGGTGGACGGGCATGCTCGCGGTCGGGTCGGCGGGGCTGGTGGTGGCGGCGCTGGTGACCCGGTGCCTGCGCAGATTCGGCGGCATCACCGGCGACGTGCTGGGCGCAGCCGTCGAAGTCAACCTGCTGGTGCTGCTGGTGGTGGCGAGCCTCTGACCCCCGTGCCTCAGCCGGTCGCATCGGCGAGGTCGGCCAGCAGCACCGGGATGAGCCGCTCCTCCATCACCGCCCGCCCGGTCGACGCCATGAGCGGCGCGAGCGCCGGCTCCCACGGCGAATCCGTCGGGGCCCCGCGCAGGGGTTCGGTCTCGGCGTCGGCGGCGTCAAGTCCGTTCCGGTAGTCGTCGGCGGACATCCGCCACGGCTCCGCCCCGTACCGGCGGATCGCGTTACCTGTGGTGCGCAGCCCGGTCCAGTCGAAGTCGCCGCGCCACGCGACGGTGCCCCGTGCGCCCGCCAGCAACCGGTGGCAGGCGGCGGCCGGAACACCCTCGGTGCAGATCAGCGGGGGATGGGTGCGGGTCCAATCGGCGACGGCGGCGCGCAGCACCGCGGGGTTCTCGCACACGAACATCCGCGGCGCGATCACCGTGACCGGCGCCACGGTGAGCTGGTGCAGGGTGAGCCGGAAGGGGATGCCCCGGTCGGCGGCGTCCCGTAGCCACCCCGCCACCGCATGGTCCTCGGCCGGGCGGACCCCGAGCACCAGCACTTGGCTGGCCAGGTCGTCGACGATCACCCCGGCCGCCTCCCACCGGGCGCGCCGATCGGCGGCGGTCACCGGGACGGGCGCCTCGTCGCGCAGGGCCAGCGCGCGCAGCACCAGGCCGGCGACCGGCGTGCCGGACAGCGCCTTGGTGTTGCCGGTGGCCCGCTCGGCCAGCACCGGCAGCGACGTCCCCGGCGTCGAGATCCCAGGCGCCGGAAGCAGTGTCAGGATGTCGACGGCCTGCGTGAGCTGCCCGGTGTCACCGCGGCGGACCAGCCGGGTCAGGGTGCCGTCGGCGGCGAGCTGCGCCAGCCATCGGTCGAACCAGGCCTGCGTCGACAGGGCTCCGGCCCGGCGGCCGGCGTCGCGCAGGGCGGCGTCGCGGGCGGCGACGTCCCTGGCCCGCTCGGCCGGCCGGTTGCGCAGCGGACCGCCGACCGCGACCACCGCGTCGGCCAGCGTCATCCCGAACTCGCGGGAAAGGGCCGCGTCCAGAACGGTCAGCGGAAGGCTGACCGAGGCCACCCCGGGCGGCCGATGGGCCCCGGTCAGCCCGATGATCAGCTTGCGTTCGGCTCCGGTCGGGTCCCGCACCGTGAGTGTGCCGGTCAGCTCGCCGCCGCTGCCCTCCAGCCGTCGCCGGGCCAGCCGCAGCAGTCGCGACCAGGGCGGATCGCGCAGCGCCGCGCCGGCGTCGGAGGCCATGGCGGGTCAGTCCAGCGTGCCCGGCCCGACGTCGCCGTCCGGCCGACGACGGGTGCCCGGCGACCCGAGTGCGGCGGCGAGATCGTCCCCGGCCCCGGTGATCTGCCCGTCGGTAAGGATCTTGTCCCCGTCCCACACCAGCAGCAGCGAGCTGACCGTGTGCTCGATCGCCGAGTGCGCCAGGTCGTGATGGGCGCAGCCCGGAACGGTCGGGTAGGTGGCCCACAGGTCGTAACCGGTCATGAACAGGTCGAGGTCGAACTGTGCGGTCAGCCCGAGCAGCTCGCTGCGGCCGGGATCGTCGATGCCGGCGAAGGCCTCGTCCAGGGCGAGCAGCCGCGGGCAGTGCGGTGCCGCCGACGACAGCATGACGTGGGCGGCGGCGAACAGCGGCAGGTGCAACGAGACCGACTGCTCGCCACCGGACAGTGTGCTGTGTCGGGCCTGGGTCAGCCGTTCCTCCTGTCCACCCGGCGCGACCAGGGTCAGCACGAAGGATCGCCACCCGCGGTAGTCCAGGGCCTCGGTCAGGATTTCCGGGTACGGCCGGTCCTCCCGCTGCGCCCGCAGGTCCTTGATCCGGCCGGCGAAGTGCGCCCGCATGGTGGCCAGCTCCTGCGAGGACAACTGGCTGGCTTCCCG
>JBIOVW010000460.1:0-7025 GCA_044867945.1 Nakamurella sp.
CCGCGGCCGCGTCGGTGAATGTGCTGAGATATTCCGCGAATTCGAGCACGGCCAGCAGATCCGCGCCCCGCAGGTCCCGCAGTCCCGGCGGTTTCAACAGGTGCCGGACAACCCTTTCGTGCGCCAAGAGGTTCGACGGGACGGCGACCCGCTGGTCCACGACGGCCTCCTCCGATCTGAGCACGCGGCGCGTTTGGTCCACCTCAGCAGAGTGCGGCTACCGGGCCGGACACCACATCCGTGGTCGTTACGGAGTCCACGGACGAGCGGTACTGAACGCTGCTCGGACGGCCGGCGGAATGACGAAACCCAACCTGTCCTACTTGTGAGTAATTGCCGCCGAAAATGAACGGTCGCCGACTCTTCCCCGCCGTCCACGTTCCACCGCACCTGGAGGGAGCAGTCTCAATGAGTTCGATCGTCCGAAAGGTCGCCATCGGGCAGCCCTCCCGCAGCTGGCACAACCGCGTCCTGCAGTACGCCCTCGATGGCGTCGAGGCCCGTTGCGAGTGCAGCGCGCTCTACATCTGGGTCGATGACTGAATCCTGCCGATCCCATGTTCGGAGCCGGACGCCCGGCCTCGCCATAGACCCTGACAGACGAGCCGTTGAGGGGGGTGACGACATGGAGATCACCGTTGTGAAGGTCGAGCGTATCGAGGCGACCCTCCGCCACATGAGCGAGTACGAACTGGCCTGAGAAACAGCGCCGGCGACGGGGCGGCCGGCCGATCGACGGCCGGTCGCCGGCCATCCCGAAAGAGACGAATGATGCCCGTATTCCCCCGCCTGAAGGCCGTACCCGTGCACGGCCACGGCAGCACGCTGGTGCTCTCCCGCCGATCGCTCGAGCGAATCCACCTCGACGACCCGAGCGGCGCGGTCCTTGCGCTGCTGAAGATCCTGGCCCGTGGCGACCACAGCCTCGACCAGTTGCCTTCGGCGCTCGAGACTGTCGGATATCCCGCCGCGACGCTCGGGGACGTGTCGCGTGTGGTGCAACAGCTCAACGACTGGGGAGTGCTCGAGCGAGCCGACGCCGATGATGAGCTCGACGCCCGCACGATGGATCGCCATGCCAGCAACCTGCGGTACTACGACCTGTTCAGCGACCTGTCCCGCTCCAGCGCCGACATGCACCGCGCCGCCGCCCGCTCGACCGTCTTGCTGCTGGGTGCCGGCGGACTGGGTTCCGGCATTCTGCAGTCCCTGGTCGGCCTGGGAGTGGGAACGATCATCCTCGTGGACGGCGACGTCGTCGAGACCAAGAACCTCGCGCGGCAGTTCGTCTACAACTCCGGCGCCATCGGTCGGCCGAAGGTGCTGGCCGCAGCGAACTGGGTATCGCGCTATTCCGCCGACACCACCGTGCACGCGGTGCGGGAACGGGTCGCCGACGCCGCTCGGATCGGGCAGCTGGCCGCCGGCGCCGACCTCGTCATCTGCGCCATCGATTCACCCGACGACGTGCACCTGCTGGTCAACGAGGCCTGTTGCCGACTCGGCATCCCCTTCGTGGCGGGCGGTTTGGCTCGCAGCACGCTGTCGTACTGGTCGGTCGACCCGGGTCGGTCCGCGTGCCGGGAGTGTCTGGAGTTGCACCGCCGGGCCGAGTCACTCGGTCCCGCGCTGGAGGCCGACCCCATTCTCGGCGGCCAGAGCGTGAACCGGGCCACCGGTCCGATCGCTCAGCTGGCCGCCGGGTTCATGACAATGGAGGCCATGCGCTACCTCACGGGTAGCGAGGCGCCGGTCGCCGCCGCCGAATATCACGTTCTCGAACTGGCCGACGGCATGATCACGTCCCGCGCCCGATGGACGGCCCACCCGCAGTGCGCCGCATGCCGGACCGCCGAGGGGCGACAATGACCGGCCACCGGGTCGCGCCCGTCGCGACTGGCACGGTCAATCGGTTTCGTGAACTCACCGCGGTCCGGGACGGCGACGGATACGTGGTCGGCAGCCCGCGTTCGCCGGACTACCTCGCGGTGCCGGAGATCGGCGGGCAGGTCGTGGAGTGGTTGCGGGCCGGACACGGGCTGCAGCGCTGCGCCGAGCTGGCCGAGGCGGCGGCAGGTCAGCCCGTCGACGTCGCTCGCTTCATCGCCGCCCTGGACGACGCGGGCCTGCTGCCCGACGAAACCGAGGTGAATGGTGATGCCGCCGCCGTACCGGTCCGCGGCCGCCGGATCGGCCGGATCCTCTTCGGTCCCACCGGGCTGGTGGTCCAACTCATCCTCGGGCTGGCCGCCGTCGTGTTGCTGGTCTGCGTCCCCGACCTGCGTCCGACCTTCGAGGACGGCTTCATCGTCGACGCACCCCTGGCGGCGATGCTCCTGCTGGCGGCGATCGGAACCGCCGCCGGGCTATTGCACGAGGTTGCCCACGTGCTGGCCGCCGCCCGCTTCGGCGTGCACAGCCGGATGTCCATCAGCCGCCGGCTGTTCGTGATCGTCTACCAAACGGACCTCACCGGGCTGTGGGGTCTTCCGCGACGGCAGCGTGCCGTACCCATCGGTGCCGGAATGACGTCCGACGCCGCCATTCTCGGGCTCCTGCTGGTCGCGGAGCTGTTGCTGCCGGCTGACACCCACCCGCTGGTGCCGGCGGCCGTCCGGGCCCTGGTCCTGCTCAAGGTCACCGCACTGGCCTTTCAGATCGAGGTCTTCATGCGCACCGATGGCTACGCACTTTTCGCGTTGGCCACCCGAAGTCGAAATCTGTGGGCCGTGAAGGGTGCAGTGGCGCGGGCGCTGGTGCACCGCACGACCGCCGACGACCATCGATTGCTCGCCGTCACGAGTCCGCGCGAGGTGAAATGGGCGAAGCTGTATCTGCTTCTCTACCTACCTGGAGTGGGTTGGGCCACCTGCTATCTCGTGGAGTACGGGATCCCGAGCATCAGGCGGATCGCGGAACTCTCGGCGGGCGCGATCGGTGCGGACGGGCTGTTCAGCCTCGCCGGGTGCGGCGGCGCGGCGGCGCTGGCGCTGTGTTTCGGGCCGCTCGGCTGGACGATGTGGGGCGTGGCCGGGAGCGCCGGCCGGACCGTCCGGCGGCTGCTGCGACCGAGTAGTGTGTGAGCGCACCGGCGGCTCAGCCTTGGCGGACCGAGACCTCCACCAGGTCCAGCACCCGGTCAAGCCGGTCGGCCGGCAGGCCGGCCGCCAGATGCGCCACCAGCCCTTCCATGACGAGCTCCAGATAGCTTGCCACCTGCTCGATCTCGGCGTCCTGCCGCAACGCGCCGAGCTGTCGCTGATGGCGCAGCCGCTCCCGAACGGCCTGGCCGAGTTCGGCCAGCTGCGGTTCCCAGTTGATGCGGAACCGCGGATCGGTCCGCAACCGCCGGGCGATCTCCAACCGGGCGCCGATCCGTTCCGCGTCCGGCGCGGCGATCATCTCGCGCATCACCTGCACCAGGCCGTGCTCGGCGACGGTGCGCCGCATCGCCGCCGCGTCCTGTTCGGCGACGGCGAGGAACAGCGCCTCCTTGTCGGCGAAGTGGTGGAAGATCGCCCCGCGGGACAGGCCGATCTCCTCCTCGAGCACCCGCACCGTCGCACCCTCGTAACCATGCCGGGCAAAACAGGCGCGGGCGCCGTCGAGGATCTGCTGCCGCCGGGCCTTCAGCCGATCGGGGCTGACCCTGGGCACCGGGCCGGATCAGGCCGAGCCGGCGCGCAGGTTCCGCAGCACGTACTGCATGATCCCGCCGTTGCGGTAGTAGTCGGCCTCACCGGGGGTGTCGATCCGGACCACCGCGTCAAACTCCACCACGTCACCGGACGGCTTGGTCGCGGTGACCTTGACCGTGCGCGGCGTTCGACCCTCGTTGAGCTCGGTGATGCCCGAGATGTCGAAGGTCTCGTCGCCGTCCAGGCCGAGCGTCTTGACGGTCTCACCGGCCGGGAACTGCAGCGGGATCACACCCATGCCGATCAGGTTCGACCGGTGGATCCGCTCGAAGGACTCGGTGATGACCGCCCGCACGCCCAGCAGTGCGGTGCCCTTGGCCGCCCAGTCCCGGGACGACCCGGAGCCGTACTCCTTGCCGCCCAGCACGACCAGCGGGATGTCCTGCGCTGCGTAGTTCTGCGCGGCGTCGTAGATGAACGCCTGGGGAGCCCCCTCGACCGTGAAGTCGCGGGTGTAACCGCCCTGCACCCCTCCGTTGACAGAATCCAGCAGCTGGTTGCGCAACCGGATGTTGGCGAAGGTGCCGCGGATCATCACCTCGTGGTTGCCGCGCCGGGACCCGTAGGAGTTGAAGTCCTTGCGGACGATGCCGTGCTCGGTCAGGTACCTGCCGGCCGGGGTGTCCGCCTTGATGGCGCCGGCGGGGGAGATGTGGTCGGTGGTGACCGAATCGCCCAGCTTGGCCAGCACGCGGGCCCCGCTGATGTCGGTGACCGGCGCCGGCGTCGCCGGCATGCCCTCGAAGTACGGGGGCTTGCGCACGTAGGTCGACTCCGGGTCCCACTCGAAGGTCTTGCCCTCCGGGGTGGGCAGCGACTTCCACCGCTCGCCGCCGTCGAACACGTCCGCGTAGCTGGCGGCGAACATCTGCTGGTTGATCGCGGCGCCGATGGTCTCCTGGATCTCCTGCGGGGTCGGCCAGATGTCCTTCAGGAACACGTCGTTCCCGTCGGAGTCCTGCCCGAGAGGCTGCTCGTCGAAGTCGAAGTCCATCGTCCCGGCCAGCGCGTAGGCGATGACCAGGGGGGGAGAGGCCAGGTAGTTCATCTTGACGTCCGGGTTGATCCGGCCCTCGAAGTTCCGGTTGCCTGACAGCACGGACACCACGGTGAGGTCGGCCTCGTTGACCGCGGCGGAGATCTCGTCCGGCAGCGGGCCCGAGTTGCCGATGCAGGTGGTGCAGCCGTAGCCGACCAGGTTGTACCCCAGCTTCTCCAGATACGGCCAGAGGCCGGCCTTCTCGTAGTAGTCGGTGACCACCTGGGAGCCGGGCGCCATGGTCGTCTTCACCCACGGCTTGACCGCCAGGCCCTTGTCGACGGCGTTGCGGGCGAGCAGGGCCGCGCCGAGCATCACCGACGGGTTGGACGTGTTGGTGCACGAGGTGATCGCGGCGATGACGACCGCGCCATGGTCCAGCTCGAAGGTGCCGTACTCGGCCGACTCGACCAGGGTCGGCTTGGACGGGCGGCCGTTGGCGCCGACCGCGGCGGACTCCAGCGCAGCCGCCACACCCGGCTCGGCGTCCTCGTCGACGAACGACGGGCTCATCGG
Organism: Nakamurella sp.; assembly: GCA_044867945.1. Classification (GTDB taxonomy): domain Bacteria; phylum Actinomycetota; class Actinomycetes; order Mycobacteriales; family Nakamurellaceae; genus Nakamurella. The sequence goes on from JBIOVW010000460.1 coordinate 5,254, forward strand.
ATGCGGGTCGCTGGCCGGGAACGACTCCATCTCCATCTCGTCGACCCGGCTGTGCGCCGCCTCCTCGGCGTGCCCGATGTAGTCGTGCACCGCCTTGCGGAACGAGCCCTTGGCGTCGGACAGCGCGATCCGGTCCTGGGGGCGCTTCGGACCGGCGATCGAGGGCACCACCGTCGACAGGTCCAGCTCCAGGTACTCGGAGTAGACGGCCTCGTTCGACGGATCGTGCCACATGCCCTGTGCCTTGGCGTAAGCCTCGACCAGCGCCACCTGCCCGGGCGGCCGGCCCGTCAGCGTCAGGTAGTCGATCGTCTCGGAATCGATCGGGAACATCGCCGCGGTGGACCCGAACTCCGGGCTCATGTTGCCGATGGTGGCCCGGTTGGCCAGCGGCACCTGGCCGACGCCGTCGCCGTAGAACTCGACGAACTTGCCGACGACACCGTGCTTGCGCAGCATCTCGGTGATGGTCAGCACCACGTCGGTGGCGGTCACCCCGGTCGGGATCTCGCCGGTCAGCTTGAAGCCGACGACGCGCGGGATGAGCATCGAGACGGGCTGGCCGAGCATGGCGGCCTCGGCCTCGATGCCGCCGACGCCCCAACCGAGCACGCCGATGCCGTTGACCATCGTGGTGTGCGAGTCGGTGCCGACGCAGGAGTCGGGGTAGGCCACCCCGCCCCGGTACATGACCACGCGGGCCAGGTGCTCGATGTTGACCTGATGCACGATGCCGGTGCCCGGCGGGACGACCTTGAACTCGTCGAACGCGGTCTGGCCCCAGCGCAGGAACTGGTAGCGCTCCCGGTTGCGCTCGTACTCCAGCTCGACGTTGCGCTCGAACGCGTCGGCCCGGCCGAACACGTCGGCGATCACGGAGTGGTCGATGACCATCTCGGCCGGCGCGAGGGGGTTGATCCTGTCCGGGTCGCCGCCGAGGTCGGCCATGGCCTCGCGCATGGTGGCCAGGTCGACGACACAGGGGACACCGGTGAAGTCCTGCATGATCACCCGGGCCGGGGTGAACTGGATCTCGATATCGGGTTCGGCGTTCGGGTCCCAGTTGGCCAGTGCGCGGATGTGGTCCGCGGTGATGTTGGCACCGTCCTCCGTGCGGATCAGGTTCTCCAGCAGCACCTTCAGCGAGAACGGCAGTTTGCCGGCGTTCTCCAGACCCTCCAGGTCGGTGATCCGGTAGATGTCATAGCTCTTGTCGTCGACGGTCAGGGTGTCCTTGGCGGCGAAGCTGTCCTTGCTTTGGGCAGGCACGAATTTCTCCTTGCTTCAGGCGGCGCGCGGCGGTGGGTTCCCGGCGGCGGTGCGGGCGACCCGAGGACATTGTCCCCGCGCCGTTCCGGTTCGGCACACACCGGTCCCCGGCGGAGGGAAGTCACGGCCTCACAGCCAAACAGTACGCTTGTCCTGCTATGGAGTGCAAACGACCGGGGCGCCGGGGCCCGACATGCCGACATGCCGAAGGGCCCCGGGCGGCTGGCGCCCGGGGCCCTTCGTGGGAATGCCGGTCCCGCAATCGGGGGCCGACGTGCTGTCAGTTGCCGGCGAGGGTGACCAGGTAGTCGATGTCGCCGGGCTCCAGACCCTTCAGCAGCGAGGTGAAGACGTCCCCGAAGGAGCGGACGGGGCTGACGTACCACTCGTCGCCGACCTGGACGGTGACCAGGCCGAGGCCGATGATCTGCTTGAACTCGCGCTTGATGATGTCCAGGCCCTGCTGATCCAGTTCCGATGCATCCGCGTACTGGGCGATGTAG
>JBIOVW010000461.1:0-2923 GCA_044867945.1 Nakamurella sp.
TCCATTTCCTGTTGATCAAGGGGGTAGGGTTGTTCTGGAGCTCTCAAGACAACCCTCTCCCCATGATCAACTCCGAATTAGGGGGTCAGCCGATCTTGACGTTGATCTGCTTGATCTGGGTGAACGACTCCAGCGCGCCCTCGATGGAGAACTCGCGCCCGATGCCGCTGGTCTTGTAGCCGCCGTAGGACTGGCCGATGACCTGGCCGCCGCCCTGGTTGACCTGCACCCAGCCGGACTCCACCCGGTGCGCGGTGTCCAGCGCATCGGTCAGGTTGTTCGTCCAGATGTAGGCGCCCAGGCCGTAGTGCGAGTCGTTGGCCATCGCGATCACGTCGTCCCGGTCCCGCCAGGGGATGGCGACCAGCACCGGACCGAAGATCTCCTCCTGGGCGACCCGCCAGGAGTTCTCCACGCCTCCGAGGATGGTCGGGCCGGTGTAGTAGCCGTCCAGCCCCGAGAAGTCCAGCGCGGTACCGTCCAGCGCGACGTCCACGCCGGGCTGCGACTTGCCGTCCCGGATGTAGCCGAGCACCGACTCGTACTGCTTGGCGTTGATGATCGAGCCCATGTCGGACGCCTCTTCCAGCGGGTCGCCCACCTTGAGCGCGGACACCCGCTCCACCAGGGCGGACATGAAGGTGTCGTAGACGTCGGCGTGCACGAACAGCCGGGAGCCGGCCGTGCAGGACTGGCCCTGCCGGGTGAACCGCATGGCCAGCAGCACCCCGGCGGCGGTGGCGTCGATCGACTCAGGGGAGGCGGCGTCCGGGAAGACGATGTTCGGGCTCTTGCCGCCCAGCTCCAGGGACACGTGGGCCAACCGCTTTCCGGCGGTCTCGGCGACGTGCATGCCGATGCCGGTGGAGCCGGTGAACGAAACCTTGTCCACCTCCGGGTGCACCAGCAGCGCCTCACCGATCACCGAACCCCTGCCGGTGACGACGTTCAGCACGCCCGGCGGCAGGAATTCGGACGCGATCTCGGCCATCAGCAGGATGGTCAGCGGCGCGTCCTCGGCGGTCTTGAGGACCAGGGTGTTGCCGGCGGCCAGCGCGGCCGGGGTCTTCATGCCGGCGATCATCAGCGGGGAGTTCCAGGGCAGGATGCCGGCGACCACGCCGAGCGGCTCGCGGCGGGTGTACTGCAGTTGGTCGTCGCCGGCGGGCAGCACGGTGCCCTTGAACTCGCCGGCCACCCCGCCGAAGTAACGGAACAGGTTGACCAGGGTCTGCGACTCCGGCCGCGCCTGGGTGCGCAGCGCGTTTCCGGTGTCGGCCGCGGTCAGCACGGCGAGCTCCTCGGCGCGGGCCTCCAGCGCGTCGGCGATCTGCAGCAGGATCTTCTGCCGGTCCTTGAAATGCAGCGCCCGCCAGCCGGGGAATGCTGCCCGGGCCGCGCGCACTGCCCGGTCGGCGTCCTCGGCAGTGCCCTCCGGCACCCGGGCGAGCACGGTGCCGCGTCGCCCGGGGGAGACCACGTCGGTCCACTCCCCGTCCACACCGGCGACCCACTCACCCCCGATCAGCATCGGCCTCTCGGGAGCGGCGGTGGTCAGCGTCGTTGCCACGTCATCCTCCATCTCGCGCACCGTCGTGCGGGCGCGTCGTTATCCACATGTCCGCGGCCCGTCGGACCGCCGGCCGACGCCGGCCGGACGCCGCCGATCGGCCGAGTACTCGGCTCAGTGCTCGACCAGGGTGACCTCGAACGAGTACTGGCTCGCCCGGTAGGCGTGCCGGCCCCATTCCACGGCTCGGCCCGAGTCGTCGTGCGCCGCGCGTTCCATGGTGAGCACGGGGCTGCCGCGCTTCTCACCCAGCAGGGTGCACTCCTCGGGGGTACCCGTCCGGGCGCCGATCTTCTGCTTGGCCACCCGGATGTTCACGCCCTTGGACCGCATCAGCTGGTAGAGCCCACGACCCACCAGGTCCATGTCGCCGATGCCGATCAGGTCCTCGGGCAGGAAGTTCTCCATGATCGCCAGGGGTTCGTCGTGCGCATACCGCAACCGGCGCAGGTGCAGCACGTCGGTGCCGGGCTTGACCGCCAGCTTGGCGGCCACCTCGTCGGCGGCCCCGATCACCTCGTTGGTCAGCACATCCGTGCGCGGGGCCTGATGGTGACCGGCCAGGTCGTCGTACAGGCTGGTCAGCTCGACCGGGCGGCTGACCTGCCCGTGCACCACCTGGGTGCCGACCCCGCGCTTGCGGACGAGCAGTCCCTTGTCGACGAGTTCCTGGATGGCGCGGCGCATGGTGGGCCGGGACAATCCGAACTGTTCGGCCAGACTGATCTCGTTGTCCAGTCGATCGCCGGGCGACAGGTGTCCCTCGTTGATCGCGGACTCGATCTGCTGGGCGACCTGGTAGTACAGCGGGACCGGGCTGGACCGGTCGAGGTCGACTGTGAGCGCGGACATCGGCCCTCCCGGTTCTCGTCTGTCCGAATCTTAGTGCATGTCAGCCCGACATGAATATGACTATATGTCCTATCAAACTCTTGACACCAGTCCCCGGACAGGTCAAAGTTTGTGATGTCAGGCGCTGCGGCCCACCAGTTGCACCCATCGGCCCCGCGTGACACCAGAGCAGCAGACCCGGTGCGCCAGGACGGAAGGACTCCAGCAGTGGCCCAGCATTTCGAGGTGTTGACGATGGGGCGGGTCGGCGTCGACCTGTACCCCTTGCAGGACAACGTCGGACTCGAGGACGTCGAGACGTTCAGCAAGACCGTCGGCGGCAGCGCCGGCAACGTCGCGATCGCCGCCGCCAAGCACGGTCGCAGGGCCGCGCTGATCTCTCGGACCGGCCCGGACGCGTTCGGTCGGTTCGTGCACAAGGCGCTGCGCGAGATGAACGTCGACGACAGGTTCATCACCGAGGTGTCCGACCTGTTGACGCCGGTGACGTTCTGCGAGATG
>JBIOVW010000462.1:0-8139 GCA_044867945.1 Nakamurella sp.
CCGGGTCGTAGACGTCCGGCTCGATGTACATCACCCGGGCCGACGGCACCGCGCCCCGCACCCGCTCCTCGACCGCATTGATCGCCGCGGCCACCGCGGCGGCCGACCGGGTGGGCGTCACCGCGACCTTCATTGCGACCAGCAGCTCCTCCGGCCCCAGGTACAGCGTCTTCATGTGGATGATCCGTTCGACGTCGTCGCCGGCCACCGCCGCGGCCCGGATCGCTGCGGTGTCCTCCTCGGTGGCACCCTCGCCCACCAGCAGGCTCTGCGTCTCGATGCCCAGCAGCACCGCGACCACCACCAGCAGCAGGCCGATCATGATCGTGCCGACTCCGTCCCACACGCCGTTGCCGGTGATCACCGCGACGCCGACGCCGAACAGGGCGAGCACGAGGCCGACCAGCGCGGCGATGTCCTCCAGCACGACCACCGGCAGCTCCGGCGCCTTGGCCCGCCGGACGAACTGCAGGATGGAGATGCCCTGCCGGTGCGCCGCGGATTCCCGCAGCGCGGTCCGCAGCGAGAAGGACTCCAGGCCGATCGAGATGAGCAGCACGGCGATCGGCAGCCACGGCACGTCGATCGGCTCCGGGTGTTCGATCTTGTGCACGCCCTCGTAGATGGAGAACACGCCGCCGACGCTGAACAGGATGATCGACACCAGGAACGCGAACACGTATCGCTCCCGGCCGAACCCGAACGGGTGCTCCGCGGTGGCCTCCTTCCTGGCCCGCCGGCCGCCGATGATCAGCAGCACCTGGTTGCCCGAGTCCGCCAGCGAGTGCACCGATTCGGCCAGCATCGAGGTCGACCCGGAGATCACGTACGCGATGAACTTGGTCACCGCGATGCCCAGGTTGGCCAGCAGCGCGGCGACGATCGCCTTGGTCCCGCCTTCGGTGCTCATGCCGGGTCGACGATTCGCTCGCAAGCCTCGCTCATGACGTCACCCTCCCCGATCTGGCTGGACCGCGCTGATCAATTGCCCACTTTCGACGCCGTTCTGTCCGGTTTGGTGGACGTTGGATCAGCGCGGCCGGTCCGGGCGGGGCGAATCGGATTGCCGCGCTGACCAGTCGCACGCCACTGGGTCGAAATGTCCGATAGCTCCCGCCTTCAGGGGGAGCGCCTTGGCGCCAGGCGTCAACTCGGCGAAACCGTGCCCGATTTGCCCGGGTCGGCGCCGCGTTGACAGATCAGCCCGACTGCCATCCGCCACACCCACCCACTCGACCGGACGGCATCGCCGGCTTCACTGCGGGGACGGACCCGCCAGGGGCCGGCCACGCTGATCAGGAGCCCACTTTCGACGCCGTTCTGTCCGATTCGGTGGACGTCGGATCAGCGCGGCGACCCCCGGCACCAACCGCAGCCGGCCCATCGGGCCCCGTCACCCGGCGTCGGACACAATCGTGTTCATGCCGTCGCAACATGGTGGTCCTACGGTCCCTGGCATGGCGGATCTGTTCGAGGACTACCCGTTCGGCCGGGCCTGGGACGAGATGTTCGCCGCGCCGGGCGAGATCCGGGCTGCGTACGAATCGGTGTTCGCCGCGCTGCAGACCATGGACGCGGCCGATCTCAAGGCCCGGGCGGACATCATGGGCCGCACCTTCCTGGACCAGGGCATCACCTTCGCCCTGGGCGGGGTGGAGCGGCCGTTCCCGTTGGACCTGATCCCGCGGATCGTGACGGCCGCCGAATGGCGGACGGTGGAGCAGGGCGTGCCGCAGCGGGTCCGCGCGCTCGAGGCGTTCCTGGCCGACGCCTACGGCCAGGGTCGGATCTTCGCCGACGCAGTGGTGCCCAAGCGGCTGGTCACCACGTCCCCCCACTTCCATCGGCAGGTCATGGGCATGAACGCCCAGGACGGCGCCCGCATCGTGATCTCCGGGGTCGACCTCATCCGGGACGAGAACGGCGAGTTCCGGGTGCTGGAGGACAACGTCAGGATCCCGTCCGGGGTGTCCTACGTGCTGGAGAACCGGCAGGCCGTCACCCAGGTGCTGTCCGAGGCCGGCGCCGACCAGCTCGTCCGGCCGGTGTCCGAATACCCCGGCCAGCTGCTGGCCGCGCTGCGCGCCGTCGCCCCGTGGAACGTGACCGACCCCAACGTGGTGGTGCTCACTCCCGGCGTCTACAACTCCGCCTACTTCGAGCACACCCTGCTGGCCCGGGAGATGGGCGTCGAACTGGTCGAGGGCCGCGACCTGATCTGCCGGAACAACCGCGTCTTCCTGCGCACCACATCCAGCGAGATGCCCGTGCACGTCATCTACCGGCGGGTGGACGACGATTTCCTGGACCCGATGCAGTTCCGGCCCGATTCGCTGCTCGGCTCCCCCGGCCTGGTGAACGCGGCCCGGTCCGGCAACCTGACCATCGCCAACGCGGTGGGCAACGGCATAGCCGACGACAAGCTGATCTACACCTACGTGCCGGACATCATCCGGTACTACCTGAGCGAGGAACCGATCCTCAAGAACGTCGACACCTACCGGATGGAGGTTCCCGACCACCGCGAGTACGCGCTCGAGCACATCGCCGAACTGGTGCTCAAGCCGGTCGACGGCTCGGGCGGCAAGGGAATCGTCATCGGCTCGAAGGCGGATCGCGCCGTGCTCCGCAGGGCCCGGGACGTCATCCTGAGCAATCCCCGCGGCTGGATCGCGCAGCGGGAGATCGCGCTGTCCACCGTGCCCACGCTCATCGGCGACAAGATGCGGCCCCGGCACGTGGACCTGCGGCCGTTCGCGGTGAACAACGGGCGCGGCGTCTGGGTGCTGCCCGGCGGGCTGACCCGGGTCGCGTTGCCCGAGGGCGAGCTGGTGGTGAACTCCTCGCAGGGCGGCGGCTCGAAGGACACCTGGGTGCTGGGCGGCTGGATCGACCCGATCCCGGAACCGGCGGCCGACGCCACCCAGGTGATGAGCGCCCTGGACCTGCCGTTCCAGCCCTCGGTGAGCCCGCCGGAGGAGACCTTCGGCTTCCGCTCCCAGCACGGACAGCAGCAGCAGACCCAGCGGATGGGCGACTTGGTGCAGCGTCAATCCGGGGGTCAATCCGGGGGTCCATCCGGGCGTACGCGGGAACAGGAGGCACGGCAGTGCTGAGCCGGATCGCCGAGTCGCTGTACTGGCTCGGTCGTCACGTCGAACGGGCCGACTGCACCGCCCGCATCCTGGACACCTACCTGCACCTGCTGCCGGCCGGCTCCTGGCAGGCCGACCACCAGGTGATCCGGTCGCTGCTGGACTCGATGGGTCTGTCCGACGACGAGACCGTCGGTGCGGGCAGCCAGGCCGACTCCGGGCAACTGGTCCGGGCGCTGGTGTTCGACAGCGAGCGGGCGTCCTCGGTAGCCGGCGCGCTGACCGCCGCCAGGGACAACGCCCGCGGCGTGCGCGACGCGATCCCGCTGGACGTGTGGGAGTGCCTGAACGTGACCTGGCACGGGCTGCGCACCCGGGAGGCCGGCGGGGCCGGGCCGCACGTGTTCCTGCGCTGGGTCGGGGAGCGGTGCGCGATCGCCAACGGCCTGGTGTCGGAGGTGATGACCCACGACGAGGGCTGGCAGTTCCTGGTACTCGGGCGGTCCCTGGAACGCGCCGACATGACGATCCGGCTGCTCGCGGCGGCCGAGTCGGAGACCGGCTCGGTGCCGCCGTGGCGGGCCCTGGTCAGCGCCTGCGGCGGCTGGGAGCCGTACGTGCGCAGTTACGGCGGCAGCATCGGGCAGCGCAGCGCCTACGAGTTCGTGCTGCTGGACCGGATGTTCCCGCGCTCGGTGATCCGGACGCTGAACACGGCCGAATCCTGTCTGGGCGAGCTGGAGGCGATCGGCGCCACCCGGTACATCGACCCGCGCCGCGACCCGTCCTCCGCCCGGCGGATCGTCGGGCGTACCCGCACCGGCCTCGACTACCGCACCGGCGCGGAGCTGGCCGCCGACCGGGAGTACATGCTGGCGACCCTGCAACGGACGGTGTACAGCGCGCACACGGCCGTCACCAAGTCGTTCTTCCGCCGGGAGGACGCGGTGACCTGGGCGAACATCGGCGCAGAGGGGGGCGCGGCATGACGCGCGGGCTCGACGACAGGGAGCACGAGTACCAGACCCCGTCGACGCCGGTGCCGGAGATCTGGCGCCTGCTGATCGTGCACCGGACGGTGCTGACCTATCCGGACACCGTGACCACCTCCTACAACGAGGTCCGGATGCAGCCCAACGACGAGCCCGGCCAGGCGGTGCTCTCGGCGCGGCTGGAGATCGACCCGTTCGAGGGCGTGCTGTCCTATGTCGACTACTTCGGCACCCGCGTGTCGGCCTTCGACATCCACCGCCCGCACCGGCACCTGGCGGTCACCGCCACCACGACCGTGGAGACGTTCCCGCCCGCCGGCAGCTGGCCGGGCGCCGAGGCCGCCGGCTGGAACGTCGCCCCCACCCTGGGCAGCGCGATGAGCTGGGACGAGCTGGCCGCATCGGACGCCGACGACCGGTTCGAGGAGTACCTCACCCCAACCCCGCTGACCGAGCTGGACGACGAGCTGACCGGCATCGCAGCGGAGATCAAGGACGCCGCCGGTGACCCGCGGGAGGCCGCGCGCGGCGTCTGCGAATGGGTGCATCGCACGCTGGCCTACGAGGTCGGCGCCACCGGGGTGCACACCTCGGCGGTGGAGGCGTACCTGGCCCGTCGTGGCGTCTGCCAGGACCTGTCGCATCTGGCCATCGGCATGCTCCGGTCCATGGGCGTGCCGACCCGGTACGTGTCCGGCTACCTGCACCCTGGCGACACGGTGGAGATCGGCAAGGCCGTCGTCGGCGAGTCGCACTCCTGGATCGAGTGGTTCGACGGCTCCTGGTACCGGTTCGACCCGACCAACCTGACCGCGCCGGGCCAGGCCCATGTGGTGGTCGGCCGCGGCCGCGACTACCGGGACGTGCCGCCGGTCAAGGGCGTGTACGCCGGCCCGGACGCCACCGGCAACGAGGTCACGGTCCGGGTCACCCGGCTGCGCTGACCCCTGGGCGGTGAAGCCGACCGGCGAACGCAAGAATCGCCCGATCGGAATGGGTCCGGGGGGTACGCGAGTGACGTGCGCCACGTAAGGTCGGAAGTCCGACAGTTCTGCTCGGGGGCGGCTGTCGTCATCCCGCATTTTCCGGCCCGTCAAGGAGGACGACCCCCACATGACCGCAGCGCTGACCGATCGAGCACAGTCGTTCGGGCATCTCTTCATCGACCGGATCGAGAAGACGCCGAACCGGGAGGCCTTCCGTTACCGCTTCGGCGAGAGCTGGAAGTCCCTGTCGTGGGCGCAGACCAAGGTGCGAGTGTTCAACATCGCGGCCGGCCTGGTCGGCCTCGGTGTCCAACCACAGCAGCGGGTGGCGATCGCCGCGTCCACCCGGATCGAGTGGATCCTGGCCGACCTGGGCATCCTGTGCGCCGGCGGGGCCACCACCACGGTGTACCCGACCACGGCCCGGGAGGACTTTGCCTACATCCTGGGCGACTCCGAGTCGGTGGTGCTGGTCGCCGAGAATGCCGACCAGGCCAACAAGGCCCTGGACTCCGAACTGCCCGACCTCAAGGCCGTCGTGCTGTTCGACGGCACCGAGGCCGACGTGCACCGGCACGAAAGTGTCGAGGTACTCACGCTCGCCGAGTTGGAGACGCGCGGCGCCGCACTGCTGGCCGAGCAGCCGTCCGTGGTCGACGACCGGATCGCCGCCTGCGGCCCGGAGGACCTGGCCACCCTGGTGTACACCTCCGGAACCACGGGCAAGCCCAAGGGCGTGCGGCTGGTTCACGACAACTGGGTGTACGAGGGCAAGGCGGTCGCCGCCCTCAACATCCTTGGCCCCGACGACGTGCAGTACCTGTGGCTGCCGCTGAGCCACGTGCTGGGCAAGATCCTGTCCGCGGTGCAGCTGGAATTCGGCTTCACCACCGCCGTCGACGGCGACCTGACCAAGATCGTGGAGAACCTCGGGGTCATCAAGCCCACCTTCATGGGTGGCGCGCCCCGCATCTTCGAGAAGGTACGGGCCAAGGTCACTCTCACCGCGCAGGGCGGCGGCGGGCTCAAGGCCAAGATCTTCGACTGGGCGATCGGGGTCGGCATCAAGGCCTCCCGGCTCCGACAGCAGGGCAAGCAGCCCGGGTTCCTGCTCAAGCTCCAGCTGGCCATCGCCGACAAGCTGGTGTTCAGCAAGGTCCGCGAACGAATGGGCGGCCGGATCCGGCTTTTCATCTCCGGCTCCGCGGCGCTGTCCGCCGACGTCTGGGAGTGGTTCGACGCCGTCGGCATGACCATTCTCGAGGGTTACGGCCTGACCGAGACCAGCGCGGGCTCGGCGGTCAACCTGCCCGGCGACTCCCGCATCGGGACGGTCGGGCCGCCGCTACCGGGTACCCAGTTCAAGATCGCCGAGGACGGCGAGGTCCTGATCAAGGGTCCCGGCGTGATGCGCGGGTACCACAACAGGCCGGACGCCACCGAAGAAGTCTTCACCGACGGTTGGTTCCACACCGGCGACATCGGCGAATTGGTCAACGGCTACCTGAAGATCACCGACCGGAAGAAGGACCTGATCAAGACGTCCGGCGGCAAGTACGTCGCGCCGCAGAAGATCGAGGTCATCTTCAGCGCCGAGTGCCCGTGGGCGGGCCACATCGTGGTGCACGGCGACGGCCGCCACTTCGCGTCCGCGCTGATCACGCTGGACGAGGAGATGATCCACCAGTGGGCCGAGAAGAACGGCCTGGGCGGCAAGACCTCCGAGGAACTGGCCAAGGATCCCAAGGTCTACGCGCTGATCGACGAGCATGTGCAGGAGCTGAACAGCCAGCTGGAGCGGTGGGAGACGATCAAGAAGTTCATCCTCCTGCCCCGCGATCTGACCATCGAGGACGGCGAGCTCACCCCATCGATGAAGGTGCGGCGCAAGATCGTCGAGCAGAAGTACATCACCGAGCTGGACGGCCTCTACAAGTAGCCGTCCGTCGCCGCGGCCCCTGATCCGATGCGGATCCGGGGCCGCGGTGCGGAGCCTTCAGGCCTGTTGCACGTACTGGTCGAACGGCAGCTGGAAGTCGCCGTAGCCGTCCCAGACCTCCAGGCTGGGCCCGACGGTGTTGCTGATGATCACCGCGTCACCCGGGATGAACGTGTCGTAGAACCACTTGGCGGCATCGGTCGACACGTTGACGCAGCCGTGCGAGACGTTCTCGTAGCCCTGCGAGCCCACCGACCACGGCGCCGCGTGCACGAACTCGCCGGACGAGGAGATCCTGGTCGCCCACTGCACGTTCGTCCGGTAGGCACCCGCGCCGGTCAGGCCCCAGGTGCTGCTGTCCATCAGCTTCCAGTCGTACTTCTCGGCCACCACGTGGATGCCGTTGTACGTCGGGTACCGGTCGCTGCCCAACGACACCGGGATCTCGTTGATCACCTGGCCGTCCTGCTTGACCACCATCATGTGGGTGTTGTCGTCGATCTCGGCGATCATCGACCGGCCGACGGTGAATCCGAAGCTGGTGTCCTCCTGGCCGTACAACCCGGCACCGAGGTCCTTGCCGTAGATGTCGACGGTGACCGCGACGGTGGTGCCCGGCTGCCAGAAGTTCGCCGGACGCCACCGGACCTCCTGGTCGTCGATCCACCGGAAGCCGCCGGTCTGGGCAGGCGATGTGGTCACGGTGATGGTCTGCAGCGCGGCGGCCCGGTCCGGCACCGGCTCGTCGAACTGGATCGAGATCGGCTGCGCGACACCGACCGTCATGCCGTCGGTGGGAAACGAGTACGCCTTGGTCTTGTTGTTCGGCACAACGGTGGTGAAGGTGCTGGTGGTCTGGTTCACCACGCCGAAGTCGCTGCGCGCCGACGACGTCAGGGTGTACGTCTTGCCGTACCCGAGTTCGGTCTGCGCGGTCCACGACAACTTGTCGGCGGCCGGCGTGCCTGGGATCTCCACGCCGTCCGGGTTGGTCATCCGCACCGATTCGAGCGTGCCCTTGGCCACCGTGACGGTGACCGGGGCCAGCGGATCGACGCCCACGGCGCCGTTCGCCGGCGCGGCGGTCACCTGCGCGGGCGGTGGGGGTGGCGGCGTGGACGACGAGG
>JBIOVW010000463.1:0-8117 GCA_044867945.1 Nakamurella sp.
TACAGCGAGGTATCCGCGAACGGCGTCCGGACGAACTGCGCCTGTGTGCCGTCCACCAGATGACCCAGGATCCACCCGCCGCCGCCCACGCACTGCCCGTAGCTGCCCGCGCGGCAGTATTCGCACCGCCCGCAGGCGGAGATGCAGGAAATCAGGACCCGGTCCCCCGGCTGCACTGTGCGGACACCGTCCCCCACCTGCTGGACGGTGCCGACAGCCTCATGGCCCAGCACCCGCCCGTCCGCGACCTCAGGGACATCGCCCCGCAGGATGTGCAGATCGGTACCGCAGATGGTCACCGCGTCCACCCGAACGATGGCGTCGTCCGGTCCCTGCAGCTGCGGGTCGGGCACCTCCTGCCAGCTGTGCCGACCTGTTCCGTGATACACCAGACCCTTCATGCCCTACAGCCTCGCCAAGGTGTGACCCGGGTCCAAGGGTCGAAAGCCCTTTTGTGCCGAAGGCAGCGCTACTCCTGCCCGCACCAGGCGGCCTGCAGTGCCGACCAGGTCGCGGCGTCCACCTGTTGAGAGGCCGGCAGGCCGTGGTCGGCCTGGAAACGGCCCACCGCGGCGGCGGTCTCGACGGTGTAGGTACCCCAGCGGCCGGGGTCGCCGATGCTCGGGTCGGCGTTGATGTTGCCGACGCCGTAGTCGAGGCCGGCACCAAGGACCCGCTGTAACTCACCCACCCAGGGACCCTGCTGCCCGACCGCGGTGATGGGCGGCGGCGGCCCGACACCGGCCGGGCACAGGCACGCGTGGAAGCTGCCGACGGCATTCGGGTCGGCGGCCTTGACGAACGCATCGGCGGGGGCGGCCAACCGCGCCGGGCAACTGTCGGCGACCGTGGCGAACGGCCCGGCGTACAACACGATGACGTTGGCCTGATTGGTGAAGATCGGGCAGGAGGCGGAGGTCTCGGTCCATCTGACGTCAGACGGCAGCGTTCCGGCGGCCCGCAGCGCGGCGACCCGGGCGGTGAACGCCGGCTGATCGATCTCGGACGCCACCTGCACGATATATCCGGAGCCGCAAGTGATGTCGGCTCGCGGTCCGCCCATGGGGTCCTGGCTGACGGTGGTGGTGGCGACGGTGGTGACGGTGGTCGTCGCCGCCGATGATGAACTCGACTCGCCCTTGCTGCCCGGCGGTGCGATCGGGGCCGGCCCGGTTCCACCACCCGCCGTCGGCGCGTCGGTGGGCGAGGCTGCCGTCCCGGCCACGGTGCCGACGCCCTCGCCGCCGGTCGGCCGCAGCATGAACCACACCCCAACCCCGGCCAGCAACAGGACCGCGACGGCCAGCACGGCGAGGGCGATCGCTCCCCGGCCGCGGCGCGCCGGCCGACCGCCGGGGACCGGCTGCGGAGTGGTGGGTGAGGGAACCGGGTACGAGGCGGTCGGTCCAACGATGTCTTGTCTACTAGGACTGTGCTCGGGCCCGGTCAGCACGGTCGGCTCGGCCGGCGACGTCACCGGCGCCCCGCAGTTCATGCAGAACCGGCCCGCCTGGTTCGGTGCCCCGCACCGCCCGCACTCCATCGTCATCGTCCCGCTCCCCACCTGACGTGTGACCATACCGCCCGACGCCGGTCGGGGCCCGGGTGGCGGGAGAGTCTCTCAGGTGCGACGGACGGCCAGGCTGCGGTCGCCGAAGCGAACGATGGAACCCTCCGGGACCGGGGTGGCCACCCCGGGCACGCAGCGCAGTTCGACCCCGGCGGTGACGACCACCACGCCGTTGGTGGAGTGCCGATCGGTCACCGCAACCCCGGCGGAGCCCACGTCCAGCCGCAGGTGGGTCTTCGACACGCTACGTCCATCGTCGGCGATCGGCACCGTGACCGCGCTGTGTTCCTCAGATCGGGCGATGGGGTCGCGACCCAGGATGACCGGGCCCGCCAGCGTGAGCGTGCGGCCGTCGTCGAGCGCGGCCAGCCAACCCGCGGCAGTGGAGGGGGCCGGTTCCGCGGTCACCTTGAGCCGGGTGTGCTCGGCCGGTTCCGGCGCCCTGACGACGCCCGGGACCGCCTGGATCACCTCGGACGCGGGCGGTGGCTTGCTCCAGGGCAGGTCCGGCGCCGCCGGTCCGCTCGGGGACGGGACGGCCGCCGGGTCGGCCGGCCGGTCCCCCCACGAGGCGGTGGGCACCGCGGCCGCCGCCGGCCCCGGACGTGGGATCGGGGCGACCGGGGGCAGGTCCCAGGCGGGCCGCTCGTCCCCGGCGCTGTCCCCGGCGGGCAGTCCGCCCAGCGACATGGCGGCCAGCGACGGGGGCTCGGGCCGGCCGGCCTTGGCCCGGTAGGAGTCGAGGGCATCCCGGTTCAGCACCACCGTGCCGCACGCGGAATCCCACCAGCCCCGGCGCCGGCCGGTGCCGTCCCACAGCGGGGAGAACCCGGCGACGTACAGGGTGACGCCGAGGATCAGGCTCCGGAGCAGCAGCCGACCCAGGCCCAGGCCCACCCCGGGCGGCGCGCCGGTGGACTCCCGCACCACGCGGATGCCGAGCAGCGCGTTGCCGGGGCTGCTGCCGCGCGCGGCCATCGCCCACAGCACAACGACGTAGGCCAGCGGCAGCGCGCCCAGGAACAGGAAGGCCAGCCACAGCGGCGGACCCGGCTCGCGGAACACGGCGGCGATGAGCGCCGGATACCCGGCCAGCACGAACAGCACCGGGGGCAGGGCGTCGAGCAGGTATGCGCCGACCCGCCGGCCGAACGTCGAGCAGCCGGTGAATTCGGCTGGGCCGGCCCCCGGCGCGTCGAACGGGGGCGCGTCCGCCGGGTCGGGCGCGGCGCCGGTCCCGACGGTGCCGATCATGGTGGGCGGCGGCACCGGCGTCGCCGCGGTGGGCCCGGGCGCGGGCGCACCGCATGATCCGCAGTACAGGGCGCCCTGCTTGGTCACCGCGCCGCACGTACCGCAGAAGGTGCCCGGGTTCATGCACGCTGCCTTTCGACCGGGGCCCCGGCCGCGATCTGCACCGAATCGAGAATCGTCCGCACCTGGAGGAACTCCTCCGTCTGGCCCGCCCCGACAGTACCGACGACCTCGAACAGGTCGGCCACCTCGCCCTGGGGGATCCGGAACACCCGCCAGGCCTGGGCGAGCACCCCCGCCGCGGCGTCCCGGAAGGAGAACTCCCGCGCGTAGCCCCGCAGCTCGCCGGAGGTGACCAGCCACCTCCCGATGTCCTCGACCTCGGTCAGTCCCGCGACGCCGTCGTCGACGAGTTTCGCGGCCTGCGGGAGATCGAGCTCGGCCCCCACCCGCTGCCACCGCACCACCACGTTGGCGATGAACTCCCCCGGGGGGGTGACCCGGCGGGCGGACAGCAGGGTTCCCGGTGTGTGAGCGCCCTCCCAGGTCGGTGGCAGGGCCAGGGAGACCGCCGGCACCGCCGGGTACCGGACGCTCGGGAATTCGATTCGATCAGACATGATCACTCGCCCGTTCAGTTGCTCAGCTCAGTCGAAAGGCCACGGCGATGAGACGAAGTTGGCCACCCCGCGGATCGCGCCACCGCCGGCGTCCTGGATACCCTCGACCATCCCGCGCGGGCTGAACGCGAGGTCGTAGCCGACCCCGGCCCCCAGACCGACGGAGGCGCCGAGGCCGAACCCGAGGTGGACCTGGTCGAAGGTCACCGTCAGGTCCCCGTTGGCGTGGGCGCCGATCCCGGCCATGGCCGAGGCCCGGGCCGTCGATTGCACGCCAAGCACGTCGCTGGTCAGGCTCGCGTCGGCCTTGGCGCCGGCGAAGGCCTCCGCCTTGAACCGCTCGGACACACCCTCGACACCGTAGTAGTGGTACAGCTCGCCGGATGCGGTGGCGCCGGCGAACCCGCCGGCCCGGCCGGACAGGCCGACCGGTCCGGCGTCCACCCCTGCGTCGACCTGCAGGCGGACACCCGCGGTCGCCTCCGCGGCGGCCTGCCCCTCGATGCCGTCGGGCCCGATCCGGCCGCTCGCGCTCGCCTGGGCCAGCGCCCCGGCGAAGCCGTGCGCGTTCGCCTCCGCGGTCAGCGGCCCGTCGGTGTAGCCGACATGGCCGTCGAACCAGGCCCCGGCCCGGGCCGACGCGCTCGCCGACCCGGTGAGCCCGGCCGCCGAGAGACCCCAACTCGCGTCGCTGCTCGCCCGCGCCCCGGCACCGGCGAGCAGGCTGTAGTCGATCGGACCGTGAGCACCGCGCACCGCGATCTCGACGCCGCCGGCCGGGCCGGCGCCACCCCCGTCCGCGGCGCCGGCCCGTTCCTGCTGATCGGCGTTGGCCCGCAGGTCCCGGGCGGCCCCGTCGACCAGGGCCGCGGCGGCGACGATCACCTTGCGGTGGTTGCTGTCCCAATCGTCGACGAACGACGCGCCGTCCGGGCCCACCCATCGGACGCTGTGCATCCGCCCGGTGAGCCGGGATTCGACGGTGCGCATCGCGGACGCCCGCGATTCGAGGACGGACGCCAGCTCACGCAGCTCGGCGACGTCCGCCCCGACGAACGTACCCATCGACGCACCCCCTGTGCACCATCGAATCCCATGCCCCGCCGCCCGTCTCAGGCGTTCGAGGCGTCCTCCTGCTGCTGCGCATCCTGCTTGGCCCGGTTGCCGGCCTCGTCGAGCGCGTGCGCGACGTTCTTCAGCGCCGAGGCGTGGTGCGAGTTCCAGTCGCCGACGAAACGCTCACGGTCCGGACCGACCCAGTGCGCGCTCTGCACCTGCTTGGTCAGTGTCGACACCATGCTGTTCAGCTCGGACGCCGCGGCGACCAGGGCCTGTGCCAGCTGCCGAACCTCACCGATGTCCATACCCTGCATGGCCATGTGATTCACTCCCCTTCGTGCGGACCGTCCGGCCCGCTTTGTCATGTGTTCACCGCTCCCCGCGGCGCTGGGTCAATTCTGGGCGGGACGAGCCGATCCGTCGATGGGGACGACTCCCCATCGGTTCTCACACCCCGTCGGGCACGGCGATCTGAACTTTCCGGACCTTCCCGCCCTCGACGAGAAGCCCTCGGCCGGGCGGGAACTCGGCTCGCGCGAGCCGGGGGAAGCTGGTCCGGAAGATGCCGTCGCCCTCCATCTGGTCGGGCTGCAGAGCGAAGCCGCGGCGGGCCGAGCGCACCGACTGCACCAGCGGCCAGGACTGGGTGAGCGTCGAGGTCTCCGAGTCGGCCAGCAGCAGGTGATCGCCGGTCCTGATCACCTTGACCAGTTCCTGCAACGCCATTTCCGCCGGGCCGGAAAGGAAATCGGTCAGACCCTCGATCGCCACCAGGGCCGGCGCGGCCGACGCCAACGCCGCGGTCAGCTTGGTCGCGAGTTCACCGACCAGCTCGGGCGTGTCGGCGACGTCGGTCCACGCCAGCCGGCGAGGTAGCGGAGACCGCTTGTTGCCCAGGTAGTACCGATCACCGTCGGGCCGCAGCCGGGCCATCCCGGCGCTGAGCGCGCTGAGCGTGGTGGTGCGACCGGACCCGGGGGGGCCGGCGATCAGGAACACGCCACCGGCCTCGACGGACACCGGAGTCAAGGTGTCGTCGGCCATCCCGATGACCAGCCGGCCCGCGTCGACCCCGGGACCGCCCGGCTCGAGTTCGGAGAACCGGACCAGTTCCGGCAACCGGCGGATCGCCGGGGCGTCGACGGCGCCGCGTCCCCGCAGGGTGGCCGCGAACCGGTCGATCGCCCTGGCCTGCTGGGCCACGTTGGTCGCCCCGCCGAAAACCGCGATCTGCACGTCCTTGCCGTCGAGCACGCCTCGACCCGGCGGGGAGGACGTGCCGAGCACGTCGGTACCGGTGTCCAGCATCAGGTAGTCCGCCTCGTCGGCCAGCCGGAGCACGACCCGCCGGGGAATCGTCGAGGCAAGCGCGGCCGGCACGGTGGCCGGCCGGTCGGCGGTGATGGCCAGGTGCACGCCGACCGGCCGGCCGTCGGCGGCGATCTGCGTGAGCGAGCTGAAATGGGTTTGCCGGCCGGCGAACTCGTACTCGGCACGGAACGCGGCAAGCCCGTCCAGCAGCACCAGCACGCGTGGCTCGTCGGTGCGGCCGGACAGCTGCCGGTACTCGGTGATCGACCCCGCCCGCGCCGCGGCGTACCGAACCGCCCGCTCCTCCACCAGCTCCCGCAGGTACTTGATCAGCCGGGCCACCCGCTCCCCGTCGTCACCGGAGATGATCGAGCCGACGTGCGGCAGCGGCTCGAGCATCCGCAGGCCGGCGGCGCCGAAGTCGAGCCCGTAGACGTGGCAGGGGCCCGAGCGCGGGGTGATGCCGGCGGCGATCGCCAGGGTTCGCAGCAGGGTCGACTTACCGGACCCGCCGGTGCCGTACACGGCCAGGTTGCCGTCGACGTCGGGATGGAAGCGGACGGTGCGCTGTTCCTGCCGGGCCGGGTCGTCCAGCACGCCCAGGGTGACCTCGTGGTCGCTGCGCTGCCGCAGGAACTGCAGGTCGTAGGTGGCAGCCAGCTCGGGCAACCAGGGTCGGCGCGGCGCGGGCAGCTGGGCCCGGCGGGACGCCTCGGAGATGGTGGTGACCAGCCGGGCGATGTCCGTCGGCCCGAGATCGGTCGAGGCGGCCGGTCCCTGCTCCGACGGCTCCTCCCACGCCCGGCCGGCCCCGAAGGTCAGCTCGTGCAGCTCCAGCCGGGCCCGCTCGCCGCCCCGGCCGGTCCAACCGCCGACGTAACCGGTCTGGAAGCCGGTGATCCGGCCCGGCCCGGTCTTCGCCGCCCCGCGCCCCGGGATGTCCGGCGAGAAGTCCGCCGCCAGCGGCGATCCCAGCACGTCGACGGAGTCGGCCTCGTCGGCCATGCGCAGCGCGACCCGCAGGTTGGTGTTGGCCCGCAGGTTGTCCTTGATGACGCCGGCCGGCCGCTGGGTGGCCAGGATCAGGTGCAGGCCCAGCGAGCGCCCCCGCTGCGCGACGTTGACGACGCCGTCGACGAACTCGGGCACCTCCTGCACGAGCGCGGCGAACTCGTCGACGACGATCACCAGGCTGGGCGGGGTCTCCGGGTCGCCGCGGCGCTGCAGCTCCAGCAGGTCCTTGGCCTTCTTGGCGTTCAGGATGTGCTCGCGGTGTCGCAGCTCCGCGTTCAGGGAGGTCAGGGCGCGGCGCACCAGGTGCGGGGACAGGTCGGTGACCATCCCGACGCTGTGCGGCAACGAGATGCACTCGGCGAACGCGGCGCCGCCCTTGTAGTCCACGAACAGGAATGTCAGGGTGTCCGGGCTGTACCCGGCGGCCATGCCGAGCACCCAGGACTGCAGGAACTCGCTCTTGCCCGCGCCGGTGGTGCCGCCGACCAGCGCGTGCGGGCCCTGGCTGCGCAGGTCGAGGGTGAGCGGCTCCCCGGCGGACTGGCCGACCACCGCGCGCAGGCTCAGATTCCTTCTCCGGCCAGGCTTTCCACCGGCCCGGTCCAGCACGGACTCCGACTCGCGCCACCGTTCGAGCACCGCGTCCGGGTCGGTGGCCAGGTCCGGGCCGACCAGGTTCAGAAACGAGATCGACCGGGGCAGATCGGATTCGTCCTCGATCCGCACGCCGGCGTCGTTGACCGGCGCCAATGCCCGCGACGCCGACAGGGCGGCGGTGACGTCCAGGGTCTCGCACACCACCGGCTCCACCTGCGCCCCGGGCCGGACGAAGCCGGCAGCCACCGTGCCGGTTCCGTCGTCGACGGACAGGAACGTGCGGCAGGCGGCGGGCAGTCGCTCCTGACTGCCGGACACCCACAGCACGTGCACACCGACGGCGGGGCCGGTCTCGGCCAGCCCGACGAGGCGGGACCGCTCGACCGCGGCCGCGTCCTCGACCACGACAACCACCGCCGGCCAGGTCGGCGCTTCCCCGGCACCGCGCCGGATGACCAGTTCCTCCAGCTCGGCGACCAGGCGCAGACCGGCCGCCGCCTCACCGGCCAGCTGCGGCCCGGCGATCGGGCAGAAGGCCGATCCGTGCTGCGGCAACCACTTGAGCCACTCCCAGTCCGCGGTGGTCTCGGCGGACGCGAACGCGACCAGGGTCAGGTCGGCCGGCGAGTGCAGCCCGGCGAGCTGGGACACCACCCCGCGGGCCACGCCGACCGCCGCGGATCGGGGGCCGG
>JBIOVW010000464.1:0-6911 GCA_044867945.1 Nakamurella sp.
CGGGCCGCTCCCCGGACCGGGCCGGCAGTGCGGACAGCAGGCAGATGCCGGCTGCGCCGCGGCCCAGCGGGTGCCGGCTGCCGGTGCGAAAGGCCAGGTGGTAGGTCGCGTTCACCGGGGAGGCGACGGCGATGCCGACCACCTCATCGCCCTCCCGCGCCAGCAGCCGGCACCCGCTGGGCCGCGGCGCAGCCGGCATCTGCCTGCTGTCCGCACTGCCGGCCCGGCCCGGGGAGCGGCCCGAGGTGACCCGGGCCCGCACGCAGGGATTCGCGGTCAGTCGGGGTGAGGTGGAGCCGGGCGCGCACGGGCTGGCCGTGCTGATCCGCCAGGGCAGCGAGGTGCCCAATGCCTGCCTGAACCTGATCACCTACCGCGACGACATCATGGCCGGCGCCGCGCCGGTGATGATCGACGGCGCCGCCCGGGTCAGCGCCCTGCTCAGCTGATCGTCGACGCCGCCGGCCGACGGGATGGCACCCGACGGCTTGACCCGATGCGCCGTCGATGAGGGATCCGGCGAGTCCACCGAAAGCCGTGCGCCCAAGGGGTTGACAGCATGCGCACATTGCGGTTCACTTATCGCACTACCACATGCGACTATTGCACAACCGATCCCACAGGAGTGAGCCGTGACGTCAGCCGATACCCGCCCGTTCACCAGCGTCTGGTCCGACCTGCGGGAGGTCGAGTTCAGCCAGGGCTTCATCCAGGCCGGCCCATATCGCACTCGCTACCTGCACGCGGGGGATCCGCGCAAGCCGGCGTTGGTGATGCTGCACGGCATCACCGGGCACGCCGAGGCCTACGTGCGGAACCTCCGCTCACACGCCGAGCATTTCTCCTGCTGGGCCATCGATTTCATCGGTCACGGGTACAGCGACAAGCCGAACCATCTGTTGGAGGTCAAGCACTACGTCGAGCAGGTGCTGGCGTTCCTCGATGCGATCGGGGTTGAGAAGGCTTATTTCACCGGGGAATCGTTGGGTGGATGGGTGACCGCGCAGCTGGCGATCGATCACCCGCAGCGGGTGGAGCGGATCGTGCTGAACACCATGGGCGGCACGATGGCCAACCCGCAGGTGATGGAGCGGCTCTACACCCTGTCGATGGAGGCGGCGAAGGACCCGAGCTGGGACCGGGTCAAGGCCCGACTGGAGTGGTTGATGGCCGACCCGACGATGGTCACCGACGACCTGATCAAGACCCGGCAGGCGATCTTCCAGCAGCCCGGATGGCCGGCGGCATGCGAGGCCAACATGGCCCTGCAGAACCTGGAGATCCGCAGGCGGAACATGCTCACCGACGACGCCCTGAGCCGGATCCAGGCCCCTGCGCTGGTGCTGTGGACCACCAAAGACCCGTCCGGGCCGGTGGCCGAGGCGCGGCGGATCGCGTCGTTGATCCCCGGCGCGCAGCTCGCCGTGATGGAGAACTGCGGCCACTGGCCGCAGTACGAGGACACCGAGACGTTCAACAAGATCCACCTCGACTTCCTGCTCAACCGCTGAATCTCCACCCAATTCAACCCCCACACCAGCCCGCCACTGACGCCGAGGACCAACGATGACTCCCCCTGCACCTTCCCATAATGGTTCCACCACAGAACCTTTCGACACCGATGTGCTGATCGTGGGGGCCGGCCCGGTCGGGCTCACCCTGGCCAACCTGCTCGGCGGGTACGGCATCCGCACCACGATCGCCGACGCCGGGGCCAAGCTGATCGACTACCCGCGTGGGGTCGGCCTGGACGACGAATCGCTGCGCACCTTCCAGACCGCCGGCGTCGTGGACGCGGTGCTGCCGCACACCACGCCGAACCACATCATGCGGATGGTCAACGGCACCGGGCAGGTGCTGGCCAACGTCGCCCCCGGTGCGCAGGATTTCGGCTGGTCCCGCCGGAACGGGTTCATCCAGCCCGCGGTGGACGCCGAACTACTCAGGGCCCTCGACCGGTTCGACCACGTCGACGTGCACTTCTCCCACACCCTGCTGGGCTACGCCGACGACACCCAGGGCGTCACCGCCACCGTCGAGCTCGCCGACGGCGCCCAGAAGACCATCCGTGCAAGGTATCTCGTCGGGTCCGACGGGGGGCGTAGCGTTGTCCGCAAGACGATGGGGGTCAGCTTCGAGGGACAGACCTCGCCGACCCGGTTCCTGGTCGTCGACCTGCGCAACGACCCGCTGGGCACCCCGAACGCCTACCTCGGCGCCGACCCGGTCCGCCCGTTCGTGTCCATCGGCCTGCCGCACGGGGTCCGCCGCTTCGAGTACATGATCTTCGACGACGAAACCGATGAAGAGGTGGCGCAGATCGGCTTCGTGCACAAGCTGCTCGCCCGGCACGTCCCCGACCCGGCCGGCGTCGACGTCATCCGGCAACGCGTCTACACCCTGCACGCCCGGATCGCCGGCGCGTTCCGCCAGGGTCACGTGCTGATCGCCGGCGACGCCGCGCACCTGATGCCGGTGTGGCAGGGCCAGGGCTACAACTCCGGGGTCCGGGACGCCACCAACCTGGCCTGGAAGCTCACCGCGGTCCTCCGCGGCATCGCCGACGACGCCCTGCTGGACACCTACGACACGGAGCGCCGCGACCACGCCAAGGCCATGATCGACGTCTCGGTCGCGATGGGCCGCATCCTGTCCCCGACCAACAAGATCGTCGCCGGCACCCGCGACAAGCTCGCCGCCGCGCTGAACCTGGTCCCGGCGGCCAAGAAGTGGATCGCCGAGGGCCGGTACAAGCCCAAGCCCCGATTCCGTGTCGGCGCCCTGGTGCAGGCGGTCGGGCCGGCCGCGGACGGTCAACCGGTCGGGTCGATGTTCCCGCAACCCCGCGTGGACACCCGCACCGAAAAGGGCGTGCTGCTCGATGACGTCCTGGGATCCTGGTTCTCCGTGCTGGTCTGGGGCAACGACCCCCGGCACGTCTTCGACCGGAACTCGCTGGGCATGCTGCACCGGCTGGGCGTCAAGCTGATCAGCGTGCGCCCGTCAACCCAACTGCACTGGGACGCCGCCCCCTCCGGCGACGCGCGCGAAATCGACCACGACGTCACCGTGATCGGTGACGCCACCGGCCGCCTCAAGTCCTGGTTCGACACCCACCCGGTCGGGTTCGTCATCGTCCGCCCCGACCGGTACATCGCCGCCGCCGCCCTCGCCCAGAGCGGCTCCACCGTCGTCTCGTCCCTGGCCACCGCCATCCACCTCACCGAAGGAGACCACCATGACGCTCGCCCTCGTCGCCATGTCGCACAGCCCGTTGCTGGAGCTCTCGCAGCCGCCGGCTGAACTGGCCGCGGACGTCGAGACCGCTTTCACCGCGGCCCGCAAGTTCGTCACCGAGTACGACCCCGAGCTGGTCGTCGTTTTCGGACCCGACCACTACAACGGGTTCTTCTACGAGTTGATGCCCCAGTTCTGCGTCGGTCTGGCGGCCACCTCCATCGGCGACTTCGGGTCCACGCCCGGGCCTCTGGACGTCCCGAGGGGCATCGCGCAGGGCCTGGCGCAGGCCGCCCTGGACGGCGGGGTCGACCTGGCCGTGTCCCTGCGGATGGAGGTCGACCACGGCATGGTGCAGCCCCTGGAGATCCTGTTCGGCGGGCTGGACACGGTGCCGACCGTGCCGTTCTTCGTCAACTCCGTCGCCCCGCCGTTCACCCCGGTGCCCCGGGTCCGGATCCTGGGCCAGGCCCTTGGCCGGTACCTGTCCGGGCTGGACAAGCGGGTGCTGCTCATCGGGTCCGGTGGGCTGTCCCACGAACCGCCGGTGCCGACCCTGGAAACCGCACCGCCGGCGGTCGTCGAGGGTCTCATCGCCGGCCGCCACCCCTCCGCGGAGGCGACCGCGAAGCGCCGGGCCAACGTGCTGGACGCGGCAAAGCGGTTCGCCGCCGGTGAGGGCAACCTCAAGGCGCTGAACCCAGACTGGGACAACACCTTCCTGGACCAGCTCGCCGCGAACGACCTGGACGCCATCGACGCGTACACCAACAAGTCGATCACCGAACTCGGCGGTCAGTCCGGGCAGGAGATCCGCAATTGGATCGCCGCTTACGCCGCGCTGTCCACCGCCGGCCCGTACGACATCACGTACCGCTACTACCGGCCGATCCCCGAGTTCATCGCCGGGTTCGGCGTCACCACCGCCCTGCCCCGGTCCGGTGGACCCGCAACCGGCTGACCGTCCGCGGCCCGCTCCAACCGGCGGGGAGGCTCCCGCGCGACCGTAGACTGACGCCTCGTGAGTCTGACCCTCGGCATCGTCGGCCTGCCCAACGTGGGCAAGTCCACCGTGTTCAACGCGCTGACCAAGGCCAACGTGCTGGCCGCCAACTACCCGTTCGCGACCATCGAACCGAACATCGGTGTGGTGCCCATCCCGGACCCGCGGCTGGACCGGCTCGCCGAGGTGTTCGCGTCGGCCAAGACCGTGCCGGCGACGGTGTCGTTCGTGGACATCGCCGGGATCGTCAAGGGCGCCAGCGAGGGCGCGGGGCTGGGCAACAAGTTCCTGGCCAACATCCGCGAGGCCGACGCTATCTGCCAGGTCGTCCGGGTGTTCGCCGACGACGACATCGTGCACGTGGACGGCCGGGTCGACCCGCTGTCGGACATCGAGACGATCAATACCGAGCTCATCCTGGCCGATCTGCAGACGCTGGAGAAGGCGATCCCGCGGCTGGAGAAGGAGGCGCGCAACGCCAAGGACCGGGCGTCGGTCCTCGCCGAGGCCAGGGCGGCGAACGACATCCTGAACTCCGGGCAGACCCTCTTCGCCGCCCGGGGCAAGCTGGATCTGCCTCTGCTGCGGGAACTCTCGCTGATGACCGCGAAGCCGTTCCTGTACGTGTTCAACGCCGACGAGTCCGTGCTCACCGACGACGCGCGACGGAAAGCCCTGGCGGCCGCAGTAACACCGGCGGATGCGGTATTCCTCGACGCCAAGGTCGAGCACGAGCTGCTGGAGCTGGACGAGGAGTCCGCGCTGGAGCTGCTGGAGTCGGTCGGGCAGCCGGAGCCAGGCCTGCATGCGTTGGCGCGGGCCGGGTTTCACACCCTGGGCCTGCAGACCTACCTGACCGCCGGGCCCAAGGAATCGCGGGCGTGGACGATCAAGCAGGGCGCCACCGCGCCGCAGGCCGCGGGTGTCATCCACACCGACTTCGAGCGCGGCTTCATCAAGGCCGAGATCGTGTCCTTCGACGACCTCATCGCCGCCGGCTCCATGGCCGCCGCCCGCGCCGCCGGGCGGGTCCGGATGGAGGGCAAGGACTACGTGATGGCGGACGGGGACGTCGTCGAGTTCCGCTTCAACGTGTAGTGCTCGTCTGTCACCGACAGATAACGCTTTCGGAGCAGCTTGCCATCACCGCAGGGCCTTACTGGCCGGTTCGTTCACGATGATGCGTCACGGCGCGTCATGAGGGCCAATTTGTAGACCAGGGGGTATACCGCTCGGTATACTCGTCGGATGACGACCACGATCAAGGTGCCGGTCGAGCTTCGCGACCGAATCAACCGGGATGCGCAGGAGCGGGGTGTGACTGCGGCCGGTCTCATCGAGAAGCTGCTCGATGGCTATGAGCGGCGCAGGCGCATGGAGGCCTTTGGGCGCGCGTTCCGCGGCGCCGACCAGGAGTACCGAGACGAGTTTCGGGAATGGGACGTCGCGCTGGCCGACGGACAAGATGGCAACTGATCTCCGGCGAGGGATCGTGGTGTGGGCCGAACTCGATCCCGTGCGCGGGCGGGAGCAGGCCGGACGCCGGCCCGCGCTCGTGATCGCGAGTGATCTCTACCTGGAACAGGCCGACACGCTCGCGATCATCGTCCCGGTCACCACGAATAATCGTGGATGGCCGAATCACGTGCTCTTGAAGGGTCCGGGTCTGGCGCTTGATCAGCCGAGCTTTGCAATGACCGAACAGCCGCGGACGGTCACCAGCGACCGACTCTTCGACCTCGCGGGCACCGTCGATGGGGCGACGATGAAGGAGGTCGACGGCTGGCTTCGTGACTTCCTGGCGCTGCCATGATGAGCGCTCGGCAAGAGGTTGCTCGGCCGCGGAACGTGGTTGAGTCCTGATTCAATGAGTGATGCCGCGACGTACCGCCTGGAGCGTTGACTCGGGCGAGTCGTTGAAGCAGAACCGGATACCCGGTTGAAGCGCGGCCACTGCGTTGACGGCACGTTCGAAGATCTCGGTGTACTCATGAGAGGTACGCAACCCGGATCCGATCTCGACTACGTCAAACGCCGTTCCTGTGAAGCAGGCGCGGATCCGTGCCTCCGCGACGTCGGGATCATCCGGCACCTGGCACATCACGACATCGAATCCAGCGTCGCGCAACGCCGACTCGGCCGCGCCGATGCGGGTCCGGAGCTTGTCGGCGTCCTGACCCGGATACGGTGAGAAGTCGATCACCGTCGGGTCCATCCCGATCTGGAGTACCCGCGGGCCCGCCATCCTTCGACGATAGCGTGGTCATATCAGAGGTCGATCGGCTACGGGACGGGGTCGAGTTCCGATGGCACGCGCGGTGAGCGAGGGGCGCTCTTTCGTGTTGACCAACAGTGGAGGGCCCGTCGGCAAGATCGTGCCCCTGGACACCCCGCCCCTTCTCTGCCCATCACTCGTCCGGCGCGGCGCGAAGGCGGATGGGCCGCGTTGGCCATCGAGCGCAAGTCCTCGGCAAAGGGGCTCGCTGCGACCCTTGACGATCTGCGGGGAGACCGGCTGTGACCGTGGGTCCGGTTGTCCATGCCGACACTTCTGCCCTCGGC
Source organism: Nakamurella sp. (assembly GCA_044867945.1). GTDB lineage: Bacteria > Actinomycetota > Actinomycetes > Mycobacteriales > Nakamurellaceae > Nakamurella. The sequence goes on from JBIOVW010000464.1 coordinate 6,803, forward strand.
GCGCTGCTGGTCGATCAGAGCGAGGGTCCTGTTCTGCTGGACTGGCTCGACCAGACTCCGGCCACCCTGACGCCACCGACCGGCCCGATCCCCGTCGCCCGCAGCATCC
>JBIOVW010000465.1:0-5895 GCA_044867945.1 Nakamurella sp.
GGCGGGCCAGGGTCGGCATGAACCCCTGCACGAACGCGCTGTAGGTCTCGTTGATCAGCCGCTGCGACTCCGCGGCGATCGTGCCGAACACCAGCGAGCTCTTGCCCGAGCCGGAGACGCCGGTGAACACGGTCAGCCGGCGCTTCGGGATCTGGACGCTGATGTCCTTGAGGTTGTTCACCCGCGCGCCGTGCACGCGGATCAGGTCGTGGCGGTCGGCGGCGTGCCCCGCCGCCGACGGCGCATCCGTCCTCGTGGCGATGCTCATCATGTCTCCATCCGTGGGGGGCGGGCCCGGCAACTGTCCTGTGTACCCGATCGGTCCGACGGTCGCGCCGCACACGGTCAGCTCAGCCGGCGTCCGCCACCCATCAGCTCACGTCCCCGGCCGGTGCCAGGAGCAGGGATCGGCTGTCCCGGTCGAAGGAGGGCGGGGCCAGGTACGAGGGACGCGGTGGCCGCACAGGCGTCCACGTCCTGGTCCAGCCGGCGTTCGGCGTCCCGGCGACGCCAGATCGGTGATCGGGGGTCGGCGCACATCGCGTTCGCGACTCAGCCGAGTTGGTTGATGCGGATCATGTTGCCGGCCGGGTCGCGGAAGGCGCAGTCCCGGACGCCCCAGGGCTGATCCATCGGCTCCTGGACCACGTCGGCTCCACTGGCCTGGAGCTTGTCGAACAGCCCGTCGAGGTCCTTGGTGGCCAGGGTGACGGCACCGTAGCTGCCCTTGGCGATCAGCTCGAGGATCGTGCGGCGCTCCTCGTCGTTGATGCCGGGGTCGGCGGCCGGCGGGTGCAGCACGAGCGAGGTCTCCGGCTGGTTGGGCGGGCCGACGGTGAGCCAGCGCATGCCCTCGTAGCCGACGTCGTTGCGCAGCTCGAAGCCGAGCGTGTCGCGGTAGAACGCCAGCGCGGCGTCCGGGTCCGTCTGTGGCAGGAACGCGTAGTGAATGATGATGTCCATGCCGCTCACGCTAGATCCGGCGCACCCCGGCTCGCTTCTCGATTCCTGATCGGTCTGGTGACCTGCTTCGCGTGGCACGACGGCATCTCCGGACTGTCGGGAACGTGCCGGGCCCGGTAGGCGCTGGGCGGCACACCGACCAGTTCGGTGAAGCGGGTGCTGAAGGTGCCGAGCGATGAGCAACCCACCGCGAAGCAGATGTCGGTGACGCTCAGGTCGCCCCGCCGCAGCAGCGCCATTGCCCGTTCGATGCGCCGGGTCATCAGGTAGCCGTACGGCGACTCGCCGTAGACCAGCTTGAACTGGCGGCTCAGGTGCCCGGCCGACATGTTCGCGCCGCGAGCGAGCGCCTCGACGTCCAGGGGTCGCGCGTACTCCCGGTCGATCCGGTCGCGGACACGACGCAGCCGAGCGAGGTCGCGCAGGCGCTGTTCCTCGGCGGAGGTGCTGGTCACCAACCGATGGTGCCACGTCGGCTCGCCGGATCGCGCCCCGCACTCTCTCACCCTGATCGGTGGATGCAATCATGCTCAGCGGTGTCCAAGGTGTGACTCGGGCCCGGATCGGCCTCCACCGGGCCGCCTGACGAAAGGTTGATCGATGTTCAACGACAACGGGTCGTTCCTGCTCGCGCTGTTCGAGTTCTTCTTGTTCTTCGCCTGGCTCATGTGCCTCTTCTGGATCTTCGGCGACATCTTCCGGAGCAAGGACCTGGGCGGCTTCGCCAAGACGCTCTGGGTGTTGTTCGTGATCCTGATTCCGTGGCTGGGCATCCTGGTGTACCTGATCGCCCGTGGAAAGGGCATGCAGGAGCGGCAACTTGAGCAGGCGAGGGAGATGCAGCGCGCGCAGACCGAGTACATCAAGTCGGTCGCCGGCGGTTCCGCCACCAACCCGGCGGATCAAATCGCGTCGGCCAAGGGCCTGCTGGACAGCGGGGCGATCACGCAGGCGGAGTTCGACCAGCTCAAGGCGAAAGCTCTCGCCGGCTGATCCCGTTCGGCCGATCGGTCGTCGTCGGCCGATCGGCCGCCCTGCACACTGTGCGCTCCCATCCCACCTGTGGCCGTGCCTCCCGTCGGGCCCGAGCAGACTGGACGCATGAACAGGGTGAGCGGGCGGGCTCGTGACCGCCGAGCGAATCATCAACACGGCGACATGCCCGACCGCCCTGCCGACGTCGACGACGTGCATCGCATCGCGCTGGCGATGCCGCACGTCACCGTCCATCCCGGCTCCCAGGAGAACCCGGTGTACCAGGTGGGCGGCAGGAGCTTCGTGTTCTTCCGCAACCCGCGACCGGACGCGGTCGACCTTGCGACCGGCGCGCGGTACGACGACGTCATCGTGTTCTGGGTCGACGGCGACCAGGACAAGCAGGCGCTGCTGCAGTCCGGTCCACCGTATTTCACCACCCCTCACTTCAACGGCCACCCGTCCGTCCTCGTCCGCGCGTCGCAACTGCATCGACTGTCGCTGACCGAACTGACCGAACTCATCCAGGACGCCTGGTTGTCCCGGGCATCCCGGACCCGGGCGAAGGCCTGGCTGGCCGAGCACGGGCTGCCAACCGGCGCCGATTGACGCTCTGTGTCGCTGGGACGACGATGACCGGGTCGGAGTCCGGAATGTCCGGCTCATCCGGCACCCGGACGACAGACTCGGGAGGACCACGATGGCCCCAGTCACTCCCCCGCTTCCCGACGACGCCCCGGCCGAGGTCCGGGAACTGTCCGGGCAGGAGCCCCGACGACCCGTCGTCGACCCCACCCTGGGCATCCAGGTGCCGCCCGCGCCGGCCGCCGAATACACGCACCGGATCGTCACCATCGGCGACTCGCTGACCCACGGCTTCCAGAGCGCGGCGATCTATAACACCGACCTTTCCTACGGCGCGATCATCGCCCACGAACTGGGCTGGCTCGACCGGTTCCGCCATCCGAGATACCCGGCACTGGGCGGACTCCCGCTCAATATCGAATACCTGGTGCGTGACCTCGAGCAGCGCTTCGGACCGACGTTCAACCCACTCGAGGTGCCGCTCGCCGCGCTGCGTGCGCGGAGCCTGATGAACGACATCGAGGAATACTGGGAACGTGGGCCGGGCGCGGTCGTCCCGAACACCCGGGGATTCAACCACGCCCTCGCGGTGTTTTCGTGGGATCTGTACGATGCCCTGCACAATGGCTTCGCGAGCTGTCAGCAGTTCGCCGCCGACCCGACGAACAATCTGCTGATCCCGTTCGTGGACAACGCGGCCAGCCGGGCGGCGCTGCGCGTCTACCCGCACGGTGACCCCGCGACCGAGCAGCTGACGCTGTTCGATGTGGCCGAGAAACTCGGCGACGACGGTGGTGTCGAGACCCTCGTGGTCTGGCTGGGCTCGAGCAACGTGCTGGGCAGCGTGCTGAGGTTGGAACTGTTGTGGAGTCAGGACGATGGCTTCCGCGACCCGGGCAAGAAGTCCGCCTACACGGTCTGGGATCCCGCCCACTTCCGGCTGGACTATGACGACCTGGTCGATCGCGTCGAAAGGATCGAAGCCAAGAACGTCATCCTGGGCACCGTTCCGCACGTGACGATCCCGCCGGCCACCCGTGGCGTGTTGCCCAAGATCGAGAAGTCCGCCTATTTCCCGTTCTACGCTCGACCGTGGGTGACGGATGAGGATTTCCGGCCGGACGCGGACAAGCACCTCACCGCAGGCGAGGCCTGCGCGATCGACTACGCGATCGACCTGTACAACGCCCACATCGAGAGCGTGGTACGCGCCGCCCGCACGGCCGGGCGCAACTGGTACCTGTGCGACATCGCCGGCGTGCTGGACCGCCTGGCCTACCGCAGGTACCTGACGGACCCGGACGCACGGCCGTCCTGGTGGGATGAACTGGGCAGGTACCCGCTGCCCGGAGCGCTGGCGCAGGTGCAACCCGAACCCGACACCCAGTTCCTCGTCTCCGACGGCGATGGTGGGCGGGCGAAGGGTGGATTGTTCTCGCTCGACGGGGTGCACCCGACCACGGTTGCCTACGGCATCGTCGCTCAGGAACTCATCAGGATCATGCAGCGCGCGGACGTCACCTTCCGCACCGCCACCGGCACCGTCCGGACCGGATCCATCGGCGTCGACTTCGACCGGCTCATCCGCCGCGACAGCCTGCTCACCGTGCCGCCGCAGAACATCGACTCGACCCTGCGCGTCATCGGCTGGCTGGACGAGACCGTCGACGTGTTCGCTCAACTCATCCGGGGTCGGATCGGATAGCTTCAGGTCTAGCTAATATTAGTGACACCTGATATATTGCGAGAGTGCACGCCTTCGACGTCCTGGGCGACCCGGTCCGGCGCCGCATTCTCGAACTGCTCGCCGATGGTGAGCTGACCTCGGGCGGCGTCGTCGAGGTGATCCGCGCCGAGTTCGGCATCTCGCAGTCCGCGGTTTCCCAACACCTTGCAGTGCTGCGGGAGTCGGGATTCGCCGAGGTCCGCCGGGACGGCGCCCGACGGATCTACGCACTGGACGTCGGCCCACTGAGCGAGGTCGACCAGTGGATGGACCGGTTTCGGCACCTGTGGGGCCGGAAGCTGGACGCGTTGCACACCGAGATCGTGCGCGGCAAGCGCGTACGACGGGAGGAGAACGGGGAATCGTCATGATCGATCTGCTGGCCCAACTGGCACAGGTGCACCGCTCGGTCGCCCAGGACGCCGAAGGCAGCCCGGACGAGGTCATCAGGGTCACCCTGCGCCGCGCCTACCCCACCGCCCCGGCCGACCTGTGGGACGCGCTGACCCGACCGGAGCGGCTGGCCCGCTGGTTCTCACCGGTCAGCGGCGACCTGCGGCCCGGCGGCAGCTTCCAGGTCGAGAACAACGCGGGCGGCGAGATTCTCACGTGTGAGCCGCCCCGGCTGCTGCGGGCCACCTTCGGCGACGCGAGCAGCATCGTCACGGTGACCCTGGCCCCGGCCGGCGAGGACACCGAACTGGTTCTGGACCACACGGTGCCGCTGGCCTTCGCCGGCAGCGTCGCCGGAGCCCTGTTCGCCGGACCCGGCTGGGATGAGGCGTTGATCGGGCTCTGGCTTCACCTGAGCCAGCCGGATGTCGACCGGGTGGCCACGCTGGACACCGACGAGGGGCGGGACTGGGCGCACCGGGTGGTACTGGCCTGGGTCGACGTCGCCGACGCTGCCGGGGCGCCCGCGGATCAGCTGGAGGCCGGTCGACAGGCAGCCATGGCCCAGTTCGCCCCGCATGTGCTGGCCGCCGAGCCGACCTGACCGCATCGTCACATGGCCGGATGATCGGTGTCCGGGCATAGCCGTGGTTCGGCGGGTCCCACCGCAGATCCGCCCCGGGCCTCGATCGGTAGAGTGCCGCGAGGAGCTGACTCCCTTCAACAAAGGCAACCGTGAAGCAGACCCGACGGCGGTGGCATCCCGCGCTGACCGTGCTGGTCGTCTCGTTTCTCGCGTTGATCGCCGCGGCCGGATTCCGCGCCGCGCCCGGCCCGCTGCTGCCCGCGCTGCAGACCGAGTTCGGCTGGTCCACCGCTGCCATCTCGGCGGCGATCAGCCTGAACCTGCTGCTGTACGGACTGACCGCCCCGTTCGCGGCGGCCCTGATGGACCGCTTCGGCGTCCGCATCGTCACCACCTGCGCGCTGTGCCTGGTTGCCGCGGGAAGCGCGTTGTCGATCTTCGTCACCGCACCGTGGCAGCTGTTGCTGACCTGGGGTGTGCTGATCGGACTCGGTACCGGATCGATGGCGCTGGCCTTCGCGGCCACGATCAGCCAGCGGTGGTTCGTCAAGCACCGCGGCCTGGCGATGGGCGTGCTGACCGCGGGCGGCGCGGCCGGCCAACTGGTGTTCCTGCCGGTGGTCGCCGAGGTTGCCACCCGGGCCGGTTGGCGCACGGCCTCCCTGGT
>JBIOVW010000466.1:0-6267 GCA_044867945.1 Nakamurella sp.
ACTTCGGCCACCTCGGTCCGGAAGCTGCGGCCGCGGTGCGATGTCGAGGTGATCTCGGTCAGCGTGACCTGGGCGTGGTGCCGTTCGATGCCCAGCGCCGTCGCGATCCGGCCCATCGTTTCCTTGACCCGGTAGCTGCCGGTGCCCGCCGACAGGGACATCAGCCCGGCCCGCAGCACCACCCCGGATTGCCGGATCAGCAGCAATTCGTCGTCGTCCGGTTGTGTCGGCACCCCGGGATCATCCCGCGCGGAACCTCCGACGCCTCAGACGGCCAGGAACTGCGTGATCCGGGAACCGAGGTCGCTCGCCGAGGTGACGATCTGCAGGTGCCCGCCGGGCACCAGCGCCAGGGTCGCGTTCGGGATCAGATTGGCCAGGATCATCGCGTTGGCCGGTGGCACGATCGGATCGTCCAGCCCGCCAACGACCAGCGTGCGCTGCCTGATCAGCGGCAGAAACGGCAGGCTGGACCACCACATGACGGCCGACAGCTGGTAGAGGTAGCCGCGCAGGTCCGTCGGCTGGTGCGAGCGGGTGAACGCCGTGCGCTTGCGCTCGGCGCCGGGCGTGGCGGAGATGAACTCCGAGATGACGGCGGCATCGGCGGCATCGGCCAGCTCACGCGGGATCAGCATCTCCCGGAAGGCGTGTGGTGTGCCCGGCACCGACCAGGCGCCGGTGCTGGTGCTGACCAGTACCAGGTTGCGGGTCCGCGAGCCCCGCTGCAGGGCGAACTGCTGGGCCAGCGCGCCACCCCAGGAATAGCCCATCAGGTCGACCTCGTCGTGGCCGAGTTCGTCGAGCAGTTCGTCGAGCACGCCGGCCAGCTGCGGCAGGCCGTACGGCAACGCGACGGCCGGCGACTTCCCCACGCCGGGCGGGTCGAAGCGGATCACCTCGATGCCCGGGTCCAGTGAACTGACCAGCGGATCCAGGATATGCAGGCCGGCGCCGATGCCGTTGCACATGAGCAGCGGCGGCCGCGACCCGTCTCCGGGTCGCACGTCAACGTGCAGGTCCAGCTCACCGATCTTCAAGGCGGTTGTGCTCCAGTCCGGCGCGCGGGGCCGAAAGCCGGCGGCCGGGCGAACCGCATCGTGTCCGGGTTGACCCCGGCATTGTCACACTCCGTCGCGGCCACGGGCGGGTGAACACTCGTCCGCGCGTTGTGGGCCGAACTGGGGGCTACGACCTGACGTGCAGCGACGCCGTCCGACTGGTAGGTCAGCGTGATCATCGCCACCCGTGAGATCACGCCCGCCGGCGGGCCCGGCACTCACGGCGTGTCGCTGCTGTCCCTTGCGGCCAGGTAGTCCAGCGCCCGCGGGTCGGTGGTGGCGAACCGATCGGCTTCTTCCCCGCCGTCGCACCGGCACAGCGACACGATCGCCTCCTCGGGCCGGCGGGCGACCACCCGCCAGGTGCCGCCCGCGTCCGTCCAGCGGTGCAGCCGGGCCAGATCGGCCGACTGCTCGGTCATGTCGCGACCCGGGATACCTGCATGTGCCCATGATGCCCGTGCGCGGACTCCGGTCCGAGTCGCGCCGCACCGGGCCGAGGCTGAATGATGTCGATGATCACCGGGTGATCCTCGGCATCGCCATCCAGGCCATCGGCCCGGCCCGGAAGCTCCTGAAGGAGGCTCCCTTGAAGCGCATCGCCCTCGGCGAGATCACCGCCCCGAACGTCGTGCTCGGGCTCATGCGGATCGCCGACCTGTCCGACGACGAGATCCGCGGCCTGATCCGGGCCGCGCGGGACGCCGAGATCGACTTCTTCGATCATGCCGCGGTGTACGGCGGCGAGATGCACGGTTGCGAGCGGCGTTTCGCACAGGCCATGCAGCTGACGCCGGCACAGCGAGCGGAGATCACGATCCAGACGAAGGCCGGGATCGTCCCCGAAGGGCCGTACTTCGATTTCTCCCACGAGCATCTGATCGCCTCGGCGGAGGAGTCCCTGCGGGCCCTACGGACCGACTACCTGGACATCCTGCTGTTACACCGGCCGGACGCGCTGGTCGAGCCGGAGGAGGTGGCCCGGGCGTTCGACGAGCTGGAAGGCGCGGGCAAGGTGCGGGCTTTCGGCGTTTCGAATCACACGCCGCGGCAGATCGACCTGTTGAAAACCGCCGTGCGCCAGCCGCTGCTGGCCAACCAGCTGCAGCTGTCCATCGCCCACGCGCCGATCGTGGCGCAGGGTGTGGCCACCAACATGGCCGGGCTGGAGCAGTCGGTGACGCTGGACGGAGGCGGCATCCTCGACTACTGCCGGATCAACGGGATCACCGTGCAGGCCTGGTCGCCGCTGCAAGCCGGGTTCTTCACCGGAGTGTTCCTCGGCTCCCCCGAGTACGCCGAGCTGAACGCGGTGATCGACCGGTTGGCGAAGGCGTACGACGTGCCGCCGATCGCGATCGCCACCGCCTGGATCACCAGGCACCCGGCCGACATGCAGGTGGTGCTGGGGACCACGAACGTCGACCGGGTCGTCGGCGCCGCGCTGGGCTCGGAGGTCCCGCTCACCCGTCCGGAGTGGTACGAGCTGTTCCGGGCGGCGGGCTACCGGGTGCCCTGACCGGCCTGTTGCTTGTCCAGCGCCATCGCCCGCCCGACCGCCAGATGGGCGGCCGCCAGCGACTGCACCCGGGCCACGTCGCGGTCGGCGATGGCGGCATACAACCGCTCGTGTTCGCGGGCCATCGTGTCCAGGTCGTCGTGCCGGCCGAGTAGCCATCGCATCCGGCTGCCCAAGCTCCGCTGGATTTCCTTCAGCACCTCGTTGCCCGCGAGCGCGGTGACCTCCTCGTGGAAGTCCGCAGCCGCCTGGCGGGCCCGGACCCGATCGCCACGCGCCGCGGCCTCGATCTCGGCGTCCAGGACCCGACGCAGTCGGGCCAGCCCCTCCCGGGTCCGCCGTTGCGCGGCCAACCGGAACGTCATCGATTCGAAGGCCTCGCGCACCTCGATGAGGTCGGCGATCTCGGACGCCTCGAACGTGCGGACGACGGCCCATGATCGGGGACGTGGAGTGACCAGACCCTCGGCCACCAGCGCGCGCAGCGCGTCCCGCACCGGGATCCGGGAGACGCCCATCTCGTTCGCCAGTTCCCGTTCCACCAGCCGGCTCCCTGGCTCCCGGACCCCGTCCAGGATCTCGTTCCGGAGTGCGGCCGTGACCCGTTCGGACTCCGGGACGAACTCTGCCTGTGCCATCGGTGACCCTCTCGCCGGCGAACGTCCATCATCGCCCGCGGCTCACCGGCGTCGCCGTGGAGGCGCGGGGCAGCAGCCGGGCCCGGGTGAGGATGGGCCCGACGGAGTCGGACCCGCCGAGCACCGCCTGAAGGATGTCCAGCAGCGCCCCGGCCGTCGCCACCGGGTCCATCTCCAACGCCGTGATGGCCGGGTCAGCGGTGCGGGCATGCTCGGAGTCGGACCCGGCGACGACCATCACCCGATCCGGCACGGCGGGACCCCGCTCGACCAGTCCCGACTGGACGCCGGCCGCATGCCGACCGGTCAGGCAGAACACCGCGTCCGGGACCCGGTCGGCGATGATCCGCTCGGCGATCAGACGCCCGCCGGGCACGCCGTCGCGCTCCGGCACCTCGTACACCAGCGGGTCCATGCCGTGCCGGGCGGACCACTGCCGGTACGCCTGCTCGCTGTCCAGGTTCCAGGCGTTGCGGTCGGTGCCCCGCACCAGGGCGATGGTGCGGGCGCCGGCGTCGGCCAGGTGATCCAGGGCGAGATCGGCGGCCGCGACATCGTCCTCGGACGCCCAGTGTGCGAAGTCGGGACGGCTGGGGTCACGGCCGTAGGTGACGTAGGGAATGGAGCGCCGCTCCAGCAGGGCGACGACCGGGTCGTCCAGATGCGGGTTGGTGACGATGTAGCCGTCCATCGAGAAGCTGAGCGGCGGCACCGGGGCGCGGGTGAGATCGGGCACGAGCATCAGGCTCAACCCGCGGCCAAGGGCCTGGGCGGCGGCGACCCCCGCGAAGCGTTCGAACACGTCCACCCCGGCGGGCGTGTAGTCGCCCAGTGCGTCGAGCGAGCGGAGCACCAGGCCGATCGCGCCCATCGTCGATCGGCGCAATCCCCGGGCCAGAGCGTCTGCCTCGTAACCCATCTCGTCGGCAACCGCGCGGATTCTGGCGCGGGTGGACGCGCTGATCGTGCCCTTGCCGTTGAGGGCGTGGGAGACGGCGGTGATCGAGACGCCGGCGCGCCGCGCGACGTCCCGAATGGTGATGCCCTTGCCGCGCGCCATCAGCTGCTCCTCGGATCCGAATGGGGATGTCAGCCGGGCAGATACCCGCGGAGCACGTCGACCTCCCGCCGCAGCCGGGCCGCGGCCGCGGATTGGCCGAGGGACTCGTAGTTTTCGGCCTCGGAGTTCCGCTCCGCAACCTGCGCGCGCAGGATGTCGTACATGTCGTCGAGGGACAACACGCGCCGGACCGCCTCGGTGGCCCCCAGCCCGGCCGCCGACCCGGCGAAATGTTCGCTGGTCACCACCGTCCCCGGTGAGGCCGGCGCCGCGACCGCCTCGGCGTTGTCGAAGGCGGCCAGCGTGGTCCGCAGCGCGGCAACGGCATCGGATTGACGGGCCTTCATCGCGGTCACCAGGTCGGCCCGGAGCGCGGATCGCAGGGCTTCCGGGTTCTGCGGCACTGTGCTCATGACCCGCAGATCCTATAGGTCCGATAGGGCGGGCCGCGGCGGCAGCGGGGGCGATGATCAGAACCGCTCGATCTCGGCGGCCGGGTCGGTCAGGCCGGCCTGGGCGAGAACCCCGGGGTGCTCCCCGTGTCCGTCAACTCCGATGCTCTCCCTTGCCCGGCCGGCGGCGGGTCCGCCCGGCGGCGATGGCGATGAGGTCGGCGACCGGGCCCGCCGGCCGAGCCGGGCCGGGCCACACGGCTCGCAGGTCGCGGCGAAGGGTGCCCTCGAGCGGCACCGAGACCAGGGTCCCGGCGTCGATCATCGACGCGACCGCGAGCCCGGACAGCACCGCCAATCCCGCACCGCTGGCCACCGCGACCCGGACCGTCGCGTTGCTGGCCGCCTCCTGCACCGGCACGACCGGCGGGAGTCCGCGGCGACCCAGGGCCTGGTCGAGCGCCACCCGGGTGCCTGACCCGGGCTCGCGGGTGACCAGTGGCCAGTTCACCAACTCCGTGATCCGCAGCGGTGTGCGGCGGCGGGTCAGCGGGTGCCCGGGCGGGACGACCAGCAGCAGTTCGTCATGGCCGACGACGCGGTGGTTGAGACCGCGCGGCGCGTCGGGCCCCTCGATGAAGCCGACGTCACCCTCTCCCCGCATCAGTTGCGCGACCACTTCGGCGGAGTTGCACACCTCGGCGCGGATGCGCAGGTCGGGGTGGTCCTTGCGGAGCATCGCGACCCAGCCGGGGACCAGATGCTCGGCGACGGTGTGACTGGCCGCCAGAGCCAGCGTGCCCGGCCCCTCGCCGAGGGCGATCACCCCGTCGGTGAGCCGGCGGGCCGCGGACAGCAGGTCGCGGGACCACTCGACGACCACCAGCCCCTGGGCGGTGAGCGTGGCCCCGGTCGTCGACCGGTGGATCAGCGGCAGGGCATACCGTCGCTCCAGCCGGGCAATCGAGCGGCTGACGTTCGGCTGGGCCATTCCGATCGCGCGAGCGGCGGCGGCCAGGCTGCCGTGGTCGGCGACGGCCACCAGGGCCTCGACCGCGGCCAGATCCGGCCACTCCGCCATATCCGAAGGATATACCCCCGGTAGCGGATCGACGGCTACCGGCGACCGGTCGGGGCACCCAGACTGTCCGGTATGACCACCGTCCTCCGAACTCGCCCGACGACCCGTTCCGGGCCGGCGCCGGTCGGGCCGGCCTGGTACGGCGCGGTGATGGGCACCGGGATCCTGGCCACCGTCACCCAGACTCTCGTCCCCGACGTCTGGGTGGCCCGTGGCCTGCTGGTGATCGGCTGGCTGTTGCTGCTGGGTCTGACCTTCGGCTTCGTCGCCCGGACGGTGCGGTGCCCGGCCGTGTTCACCGCAAGCCTGCGGGTGGCGCACCTGCCGCTGTGGGGCATGGTCTCGATGGGGCTGCTGTCGGTCGGGTCGGCCACCGCGACCGTGCTCCCGCCCTGGCTGCCCGCGTTCGCCTGGCCGGCGGTGCTCGTCGACGAGGTGCTGTGGACGCTGGGCACGATCGTCGGGCTGGCCACCGCGATCGGCTTCACCGCGCTGCTCATCCGGTCCGACGCCGGT
>JBIOVW010000467.1:0-5840 GCA_044867945.1 Nakamurella sp.
GGGCCATCGACGAGACGAACCGGCGCCGGGCCAAGCAGGAGGAGTACAACCGGGTGAACGGCATCGACCCCGCGCCGCTGCGCAAGAAGATCAACGACATCCTGGAACGGGTGTACGCCGAGGCAGAGGCCTCCCTGGACGTCGGGTCAGCGCTGCCGATGGGCGGGTCGGGCCGCAGCCAGTCGCGGGGACGCCGGGCGCAGGGTGAGCCGAAGGTGAAGTCGGCCGGGGTCTACGCGGGGCACGACACCGCCGGGATGGCCCGCAGCGAGATGGCCGACCTCGTCCAGCAGCTGACCGACCAGATGATGGCCGCCGCCAGAGACCTCAAGTTCGAGCTGGCCGGGCGGTTGCGGGACGAGATCGTCGAGCTGAAGCGGGAGATCAGGGACATGGACGCGGCGGGGGTGACCAGGCCGAAGTTGCATGTGGTGAAGTGAGCTCGATCGGCCCTCGGGTGCGGCGCGCCGGCAGAGGCGCGCCGTCTCCTGATCGGCCTCGCGACCGCACACCACCGGGGCGGGCGAGGCGAGGCTGCCAGGACACGGCACGCAACTGGCGCTGACTGCTTCGCTGATCTGTCAAATCCCCGCCGAACCGGACCAAACCGTTTCGATGTCGGAGAGTTGATCCGCGGAGCTGGTGGTTTGCTTCACCGTGACGCCGTGGTCGGACGAAATTGCAGAGCGATTCGCGAAGTTACCCCTTATGCTTCGTGCTTTGACCGGTTCGGGGTGATTGGTCTCTTTGGGGGACACATGACCGATTCTCGGAGCGAACCCACCGGCGCAGTGCCCGAACCGCAGAAGGCGAAGCTGACTCTGCGCGTCGAGCGATGGCTGGCCAGGGGCGGAACGTTGCTCGTGATGGCGACCCTCGCCGTCGCGGCAGTGATCGTGCTGCTTGAGATCGACCGGATTCTCGGTGTGATCGAAGTCAACGGTCGTGTGCACACCATGGGATCGATATTCGCGCCGCCGAGCAGTCTCTCGACGGTGGTCGAGTCCTTCGGTGACTGGGCAGAGTCGAGCGGGGCCGTCCCTGTCCGCTCGTGGATCGTCATCTACACGATTGTCGATCTGCTGTTCATCGCCGCGTACACCGCGGTGGCGTTCGGCGTCCGGCGGCGCGTCGGCAAGGCCTGGAGCGACCGGCCCGAAAATCGGGACGCGACCACGAACTCCGGGGCCCGGACGGAGGAACGTCACTGGCTCATTTCCTGGCAGAGCATCGCCATTCTGGCGATCGCGGATCTGATCGAGAACGGGCTGACGATTGGGCTGGTGTGGACGATGCCCGATCAGCAGGCCACCGACAACGTCTGGGCCGCGTCACCGTGGCTGTTGTACCCGCTGTTCGGGGCGACTGTCGTCAAATGGATCGCGGTCGTCGTTGTGCTGGCCAGCGTGGTCTACGGAACCTACACCTTGCCCCACCGTCGGGAACGCCTTGGCCGATGGGGACTGGCCGTCAAGATGCAGCGCTTCAGCCTGGTGATCGTCGGGCTGATGGCGGTGCTCATGATCGTTCCGGGACCGGACATCTTCGATCAGGCATCGGACATCGAACGAACCTGGTTGCTGCACGATGGACTGTCGGATGGATCGGCGACGGCGGGTTGGTTGCACCTGATCCTGGCAGTGGTCGGTTTCGGCATCCTGACCGGGCTGCTCCTGTACATGGGCAACCTGCGCACGGCACGCGCGCGCGCGGCCTATCCCGAGAACGCTGCCGGGACAGAAAAGCCCCAGCCCGAACTCGACGGCCGCCAGCGACCACGGCCGATCGCCTGGCTCGTGGCGGGTCTGGCGCTGCCCGCCGGAGCGTTGCTGCTCTGTTTGCCCGGCTGGGTGAGGGTGAACTTGTGGGCGGTCGTCGCGGTCGCCCTGGTACCGCTGGCCATCGTCGCGGTCAACGCATTCATCACCCGGCGCAAGGTCCCGGTGATCGAGGTCCATCGCACGATCTACCCGGGAACGGCTGGCGCGGTCGGACTGGCAGGCGATCTCGTGGGCCTCGCAGTGGTGGCGGTGTTCGGGCTGAGCATGGTGCGAGCGTTCACGGCACCGGTCGTGCTTGATGTGGGGCGTGAGGTCGCGATCGTCGGTGTCACGATCGGCCTGCTGCTCGCGATCGGTGTGTGGATGGCCACCTCACGTTGGATCCGGCACCGGTTCCGTGCGGGTCCACGGGGCCTGACGGGATGCTGGCCGGCATGGGCGGTCCTGATTGCACCCTTTCGGTCCCGGCGGCTCACCGTCCTGGTGATCACCACGCTCGTCCTCACTGTGCCGGCGTTGATCTTCCCGCAGCAGATTGGCGGGGTGGTCGGCGTTCTCGGAGTTTTTGCCTGGGCGCTGTCGGCGTTATCGCTGATCCTGACGATTCTGGCGCTGCTGGCCCAAACCCGTAAACCTTTGCGTGTGTTCCGAGTGCTGGGCCTCGACACCACGCCGATGGTGACGATCCTGGCTCTGGCGGTGCTGATGGCATCGATTCCGGCAATGCTCGGAGAAGCCAGCATGTCGCACCGCATCCGCGAACCGAATGACGGCGTCCAACAAGCGGCGCTGACCCGCTGGCAATCGAAGACGTTCGAACAATCTGTGGCCGGCTGGCTGGCTCGAGCCGGCCAATCCGGTACACCGGACTGTGCGGTCAAGGCCGGCAACCTCACAGGTGGGCGGGAGGTGAGGCTGAAGCCGATGATCTTCGTCGCCGCCGAGGGCGGCGGCATCCGTGCAGCCTGGTGGACCGTTCTCGTCGCTTCGAAGCTGGCTGAATCCGACTGCGCAGAACAAGCGGTTCTTGCGGCCAGCGGCGCCAGCGGTGGAGCGGTCGGCTTGGCCGTGATGTACGCCTCGCCGGATCCCATCGCCGCCACCCAGGAATTGGCGGCCGCCGCGCCGTTGGCGGAGGCAACCGATGGCCTCGTGCTGCGGGACGCCCTTGCCGGACTGTCCGGGATCGACGTCGACGTTTTCGGTGCGCGCGATGCCGACCGATTCCCGGACCGCGCGGCCTTGCTGGAGCAGGCATGGGAGCGCGCGGTCCCGGCCCTGAATGATCCGTTCCCGGCCGAATCGAAAGCGAATGGGCAGCCGGGTGGTGAGGTGCCATGGCGCACATTCCTCAACTCGACGTCGGCGCGGACCGGATGCCGGGTCGTGATCAGCGATGTCGACACCAGTGCCGCTACACCGGAGTCGCCGGTGACCGCCGACACAGCAGGCGGTTCGCCCAACGGCGATGAGCGTCGGGCCCTGGAGAGCACGGATTGTGACCGGGCCGAGGGCGATTCGAGCATCCCGGGAAGCTACAACCTCTTCGCGGCGCACCCCTGTCTGGCCGGGTTGCGGACATCGACCGCGGCGCTGCTGGCGGCGCGATTCCCTTATGTCACACCGTCCGGAGTCACTGCGGTGGACTGTCCCGAGATGACCGATCCGCTCGCCGAAGTCGACCAGTCCGATCAACTGATCGACGGGGGGTACGCCGACAACTCTGGCATCGGCACGCTGATCGAGCTGAGTGCGCAGGCCATGCCGCTGGTGCGAGAATTCAACGCTCGGCAACTCATGGGGTCGGTAGGGTCGGTCACCCTTGTCGTGCCCATGCTGATCTCCATCGAGAACACGCCGCAGCTCAGGGCCGATCTGCCCACGCCGAACTCCGCCGTCCCCGAACTGACCCTTCCGATCACGTCGATTCTGCGTGGCGGCGCGATGCTCAACGACCCGGACACCCTGCTCGAACGGATGACGCTGGCCACAGAGAACTGGCTGCCGGAACCTGGGGTCCTTTGTGCCCACGGCGACAGCAGCCAATGCGAATCGGCCCGCGCGCTCGTCGATCAGGTGAAGGCCGAGGCCGCCACGGTTCTCGAGAACCGACGGATGGTGGTCGCCCCTCGGAGCGGCCCGGGAGTGGCCGCTCCGCTCGGGTGGGTCATGTCTGCCGCGAGCCTGGCCCGGATGCAGGGCTCCTTGAGCGAACTGGAGGAATGCTCCGAGGAGACGCCGGCCGAGTACTGCCGGTTCGACCAGCTGCTGACCGCACTCAGCGGATCGGCGGAGTGATGCCTGCGGGTCACCATCGAACTGCGGGGTACTCCGACCTGCGGATCGGAGGTATATCGCTGACGATTCCGCGGAGATGTGCGGCCCGGGGTAGCTCGCGTCGTAACGGTAGCCGGACATCGCGCGGGCGGCGGGCAATTCGCGGCCGAACCGCTCAGGGCTTCGGCGCCCATCATCAGTTCGGTGAATTCCCCGATGGCCGCGTCGGCCGCTTTCCGGTCGCCGGTGACGGCCAGTTCCAGCAGCAGTCCGCGGGTCGTGGCCACCGCCAAGTGGGCGGGCGTGCGCAACGGCCCGGTCGAGCATCTCGTCAGGGGCGCTCACGCCGACGCCGTTACGCGAGGGCGAGTTCGCGATTGAGTGCCACTTTCGGCCTTCGGCTCGCCGGTCGCAGGCCGAAACTGGCACCTCGACTGCTCGGCCCACCGGCGGCGACGTGGACGGTCACCTCCTGGATGTCACATCGGGATCGGGTTCGGCCGGGGCGAGCGCCCCCTCGCCGCGGCGCCGACTGTCACCAGGACGAATCCGACGGTGTGGGATGTCCTCGGATGGTGCGTGTGGAGAGCCGGCGTGCGGTTCGTGATCACGGAGACTCGCGGTTCGGCGGTGATCGCTGGTTCGGTGTTCATCGGGGTTTCCTGGGGTCGTTCCGGGCCGGTGCTGGAAACCGGAGCGCGGGGTGACGTGTGGGAGCACCCGCTCGTCGGGCCCGTAGTCCTCACGGGGGTGGAAGACCAGCCGGGGTGTGGTTTCCAGCTGCTCCAGTCGGGCGCTGTAGGCGTCGAGCAGCCGGGTGCGTTCCTCGGGGGAGATTTTCCCGGGCATGTGCGCGGCGAACGGTGGCAGGACGTCGAAGCCGCAGTAGCGCAGGATCCCGTTGTGCACCGGCCAGAGGATGTCGATGAGCGCGCCATCGCACGGTCAGGTCCCGGCGCCGCTGGTAGGTCTTCACCATGTCCTGGACACCGGATTGGTCACCGTTGAGGGCGGCCACCGTTGCGGCCTGGCTGATCGATGACGGGTAGGTGGATACCTGGCCGACAAGTTTGTTCATCGCCGCGATCAAACTGGTGGGCCGGCCGCGTAGCCGATCCGCCAGCCGGTCATCGCGTACGCCTTGGACGCGCCGTTCACGATCAGGGTACGGTCGGCCAGCCGTGGTTCGACCCGCCACGATCGACCTCAGTTCGCCGTCGCCGAACCAGATCGCGTCGTAGATCTCGTCGGTCAGGATGCCGACATCAGTATGGTCCAGCAGCACGTCGGCCAGGGCCCGCAGCTGCCCGGGCGAGTAGACGGCGCCTGACGGGTTGCTCGGCGTGTTCAGCATCAGCCACCGGGTGCGTGGACCGATCGCGGTTCGCAGCGCTTCCGGGGTGAGCCGGAAGCCGTCCAGCGCCGGGCACGGCACAATCACCGGCACACCGTCGTTGACCAGCACCATGTCCGGGTACGAAACCCAATACGGGGCCGGGACGATCACCTCCTCGCCGGCGTCCAGGGTTGCGGCCAGGGCCAGGTAGATGACCTGCTTGGCGCCGCCACTGACCGTGATCTGCGTGGGGGAGTTGATGCCGGTTCGCTGCTGCACATGGGCGACGATCGCCTCACGCAGTTCGAGGGTGCCGTTGACCGTGGTGTATTTGGTGTCCCCCGCTTCGATGGCGGCGATCGCGGCGTCCTTGATGTGCCTTGGGCTATCGAAATCCGGTTCGCCGACAATCAGGTCGAGCACGTCCCGACCGGCGGCGAGCATCT
>JBIOVW010000468.1:0-2224 GCA_044867945.1 Nakamurella sp.
CCTGGCCAACATCGTGGTGGAGGAAGCCACGCTGGCCGCGCACGCGGTCGCGATCTCGCGGACGCTGACCGTGCCCGACCCGCAGGACGTGCCGGCCGACCCGTGGGCATCCGCCCCCCCGCCCGACGACTACCCGCCGGCCATGTGATGACCGAGCCAGACAACTACCAGGCCCTGCGCGCCTGGTGCGCGAAGATCCTCGAACACGACGGACACAACTGTCCGCATGTCGAACGGGCCCGCTACCTTCCGGAGCAGGCCACCGTGATGTGTGGCTGCGGATACGCGGCGGTGCGCCCAGAGCCGGCCGGGGAGCTGGAATACACGGCCCGTGACCCGATCCAGTCCGCGCTGGGGCTGATCGACGCCACGAAGATCTACACGCCCGATGAGGTGGAGCGCCACATCCTGGACGTGCTGGCCCGGCTGGAGACCGGAGCCCTGTTCGAACGGGAGTGCATCCTGCGAGAGGAACGCGCCCTGGACGCCTGGAATCGCACCTACTGGCGGGCCATCGCCGAAACCTCGGCCACCTCGGAGATCAAGCGCAAGGCGGCCGGCATGGTGGCGTGCGAGGAGGACGGCACCGCCCGCGAGAAGCACGAAGCGGTGATGCTGCGCAAGGCGGTGCAGGCCACCATGCACAACCTGCGCGCGGTGCTGTCGGGCTACCAGTCGGTGGCCAAGAGCGTGGCGGTGGCCTACCAGGGCGGCGGCGCACCGGGCCAGCACGACCGCACGGGGCGTGCGTGGTGAGCCGCACGCTGCGCGACGAACAGGTCAGGGAGCTGCGGCAGCGCCGGAAGGCGGGCGCGAACCAGCTCGACCTGGCCGCCGATTTCGGGATCTCCCAGAGCGAAGTGAGCAAGATCGTTAGGGGGTTGCGCTGGCGGAAGGCGGGCGGACCCATCCAGAGGAAACGGAGATACAACCGTGGCCGGTGAAACTCAGATCTGCGTGTACGGCAACGTCACGGCCGATCCGGAATTGCGCTTTACGCCGTCAGGGGCGGCGGTGGTCAACTTTACGGTGGCATCCACGCCGCGCACCTTCGATCGGGATAGCGGAAAGTGGGTGGACGGCGATGCCCTGTTCCTGCGCTGCAATGCCTGGCGGCAGATGGCGGAGAACGTCGCCGAGTCGATCACCAAGGGAACTCGGGTCATCGTGCTGGGCCGACTGAGGCAACGCTCATTCGAAACCCGGGAGGGCGAGAAGCGTTCGGTGATCGAACTGGACGTGGACGAGATCGGCCCATCGGTCAAGTTCGCCACGGCCAAGGTCCACCGGGCGGAGCGCAGCGGCGGCGGGGCACCGAGTGATGACCCGTGGGGCCAGCAGCCGGCGGCAGCGGGGGGTGGCGGCTCGTGGCCATCCAGCGACCCTCCGCCGTTCCACCACTCCCCCGCCCTGGACGCATTCACCGCTTGACCCCCTCGCGTAGGGGGTGTATGGTGGTGGCTGTCAGGGAGCGACAACCACCGGAGGGTCCCACATGATCATCCTGGCCAACGCCCTGGTCCTTCCCGCCAGCCTGGTCACCGCGTTCGACCTGGCTCTGCACCCCCTGACCGACCCGGCGCAGGTCAACCGGTCCGGCATCGGCGAGCCGTGCGAGCACTGCCAGCTCGAGGGCCGGCACGTCGAAGTCAGCGCCTACGGCGAGACCGAAGGTGGAGAGTACCTGCTGGTGGAAGCCTGCATGGCATGCGTTGGGCACGCCCTGTACCGCGCGGAAGCCAGCACCACCCACCCGGTCACCCTGGAGTACGCAGCATGAGTAGCTACATCGATCAGACCCACCCGCTCTACCTGCTCGGCGAGCGGAAGGCCCACGAAGACCTGGACGGCCGGCAGCCTGGCGCGGACGTGGCCTGGTGGCTCGAGTGCGCCGAGCGGATCCAGGTTGTCACCCAGGATCAGGGGGCACGCGCCCACGAACACGAGATCGCCGGGTACATCGCGGTGCTGCGGGATCACCTCGGCGAGCAGGCGACGTGAGCGCCCTGGCCGCCGGGCTGATCCTGTGTATGGCGGTGATCGCCCCGTTCCCGATCGCCTGGCTGATCGGCGACCGGAGGGCCCAGCGGTGAGCACCGAACGGGAGGAGCTGGCCAAGGTCGCGGGGTTCACCGCCGGCCGCCGCGCCCTCGAGCAGCTCGTCACCGCCGGCCGGCTCGACGACCAGGAAGCCAACGGGATCGTTCTTGCCGTGCTCGCTGTG
>JBIOVW010000469.1:0-2492 GCA_044867945.1 Nakamurella sp.
GTCTCGTTGCCGGCGTTGTGCGTCCAGAGCTTGATCGTCGAGACGCCGCTCTCGTCGGTTCCGCTGTCGCTCCGGGTGCTGCTGCCCTTACCGCAGGCGGCAAGGGAGAGCGCCAGGGCAGCGGCTAGACTCGCCGCTGCGAGGCGCTTCAAGGTGTGTGGTACCACCGGGGTTCCTCCAACTCACTGTTGTCCGGCACGTCCGGACTGTCGGTTTCACCCGTTGCCGCGGGTGGAATTCGGGGTGGGTTTCGCTCGCCGTCCCGGGTCACGACCGGGGCGGCGGGCCCACCGACGCTCGTTGCACGAGCGGGCAATCCAGGATCTCCTGCCTGATCGGTTCCATTCCGTCCGAGTTCACGATCCTGATCAGCGCGTTCACCGCCCACTGACCCATGGCGTAGTGCGGTAGCGCCACCGTGGTCAGCCCTGGACGGAGGTTCGCAGCGATCAGCTCCTGATTGTCGAAGCCGACGATCGAAAGATCATCCGGAATCCGCAGTCCCAGCTCGACGGCCGCCTGGTAGGCGCCCATGGCCATCCGGTCGTTGAAGCAAAAGATGGCGGTGGGCCGGACCGCACGCGGCTGATCCAGCAGTCGGCGGGCCGCGTCGAATCCCGCACCGGGTGTCGACGCGGCCGCGGCCACCATGCCCGCGCGCAGACGCCGGCCGGCCTCGTGCAGGCCCTTCCGGAACCCCTGCAGCCGAAGGTGGGTGGCCGGAATGTCGTCGATGTTGTTCAGGAAGGCGATCCGCTGGTGGCCGGCCCGGAGCAATTCGCGGACAGCGGCCCGGGCGCCGGCCACCTCATCGGGGACGACCGAGCTGACGTCGCCGTCGACCGACCGCGCGTCCAGCAGGACGGCCGGCGTGCCCCGCAGCGCGTCCGGCGGCGTGATCACCCGGTGGTACTCCGAGGCGAAGATGATGCCGTCCACCTGCCTCTCCTGCAGGGCACGGATCTCGCGATCCTCCAGGCCGGGGTCGCTGTTCGAGTTCATCAGCAGGAGCAGGTTCCCGTGCACGGCGGCCGCGTCCTGCGCGCCGAGGATGACCTCACCTGCGTACGGCGTCGTGGCGATCTTGTCGCTGACGAAGCCCAGCGTGTTGGACCGCTGCAGCCGCAGACCCTGGGCCAGCCGGTTCGGCCGATAGGACAGTTCGGCCGCGGCCGCCCGCACCCTGTCGCGGGTGGCGGTGGGGATCCGCTTGCCGGGCACGTCGTTGAGCACGTGGGAGACGGTGGTGATGGAGAATCCCGAGCGCTTCGCGACGTCGCGAAGGGTCGACTTCGTCATCCACTTGCTCCTTTGCCCAAACGTTTGTGCAACTCGATACGAAGCACTATCCCGGCCGGACACTGCCCTTGTCAACCCCAGCAGCCGATATATTCCTACCCGCGGGGTTGGCCGGACAGGTTCCGTCGTCGGCGCGACCGTTCATGAGCATCGGACGGAACAAGTTGGCGGACAAGCGATGTGGGTCGCGGGCCACGTTGCCTGCCAGACGGACGGTGTGGATCGGTGCCGTTGGGCGAGAATCGTGCGGGCTCGCCAGGCGCAGTGCCCACGTTGCCCGATCCATTGGGCACCTCCCCACCGTCCGGCATCGCGGCCCCGGCGGCCCACGAGGCCCTCGACGGGCGTGAAGGCGCAGTATCGCGCTATCGTGCTGACCGTGCCACCCACGCGCGAAAAGCTGACCGATTACCCCCGTCCGTCCGTCGCGGTGGACGTGGCCGTGCTGACCGTGCGGGAGGATCGGCTGCAGGTGGTGGTCGTCGAGCACGTGCTCGGCGGGCTCGCCCTGCCCGGGACCTTCCTGCACGAGGGGGAGACCCTCGCGGATGCCGCCGCCCGCGCCCTGGCCGACAAGGCGGGCCTGCAGCGGGTTCCGTTCACCCAACTGCACGTCTTCGACCGGCTCGACCGCGACGAGCGCGGGTGGGTCCTGTCCGTCGGCCACAGCGCGGTCATGCCTACCGGGGCGATTCCCGAAGCCGCCCGGCTGGTGCCGATCCGGCAGGGCCGGGCGGCCGGCGAGCTCCTGTTCGACCACGCCGACATCGTGCGGCTCGCCGTCGGACAGTTGCGCCGCGAGTACGCCACCGAACTGGATCCGGCCGGCCTGCTCGGTGACAGCTTCACCGTGCTGCAGCTGCGCAAGGTCTACGAGGCGGTGTTCGAGCGCCCGTTGATGAAGGACACCTTCCGCCGCCTGGTGGTGCCGAACCTGGATGCCACCGGTGAGTACGGCACCGATTTCGGCCGGCCGGCCGAGATCTACCGGCGGACCGACCGCACCCGGCTGACGCCCAAGGCGTGGGCGCAACTGACCCGCTGACCGGCCCGGGATCAGAGCATGGGCAGCATCCAACCGTCGCAGCGCACCGCGGTGCCGATGACGCTTGCCGAGAGGCTACGGGCTCGGCCGGTCCGCCTTACGCTGCGGCAGTGACCCTCTCACCGAACGACGCCGTTGCGGACAGCGA
>JBIOVW010000470.1:0-3754 GCA_044867945.1 Nakamurella sp.
ATCAACTGCTGGTGGGGGCCGCGGGAGGACATTTCCTTCTCAGATCCGACACCGAGGCACGCAACGGTCCGCGCCGATGTGCGTCAGATAACACACAGATCCACTTCACAGGAGCGGAACGACCGGACCCGCGGTAGGGGCGCACCCCGCGGAGAACCGTTCGAACCGCCGGCACGTATTCCGGGTCGACCGCACCGGATGCGGGCGACGCCCTCGGGTCCACCACCCGGGCGCGGAGTCCGTCCGGGCGGGCGAGGACCGGTGAGCGTTGACCCACTGGAGGTTTCGATGTTCGTGCGCCCCGATGAGTTTCCTGCCGGGCCCAGCGGTTCCGGGCTGTCGGCGGTCCGGCACCGCACCACCTGCCTGGCCCGCTGGCTGCGGTTGCCGGGAGCCGCCGTCACGCAGGACTACCTGTCCATCCGCTACTGGCAGCGCCCGGACACCACGGGTCCCACCCCCGCGCGTCGGACCCCGGTGCTTCTGGTGCACGGATACGCGGGCACCGAGCACATGTGGCACCCGCTGCGCACAGCCCTCGCCGACGCCGGCTTCGACCAGATCATCGCCTTGCGGTACAACACCTTTCGCGGCGACATCCACCGAGTCGCGGACTGGCTGGTGGAGCAGGCGCACCGGACGATGGCCGCCTGTGGCGCGGACGGGGTGCACCTCATCGGGCACAGCATGGGCGGTCTGGTGGTCCGCGACGCCGTGCAGTCCCGCGGGCTGGGCGACCTGGCCCGGACCGCGGTCACCCTGGCCACCCCGCACAACGGCAGCGCCTTCGCCCGGTTCGCGCCCGGCCCCTGCGCGCGCCAGATGCTGCCGGGCTCGGCCTTCCTGCGCGACCTGGCGTCGCACCACCATCGGGGCGCCACCCGCTGGATCGACATCCAGGGCGAGGCGGATTGGGTGGTGGCTCCCGGACCGGCGCCCGCCGGCGCCGATGTGCTGCGGGTCAGCCATCCGTCCGGACACCGGTCGATCACCCGGCACCCCGATGTCATCGCCCGCATCGTCGACGAGCTAGCCCTGATGGACGACCGGACGGCGGCCCGCGCCCGCGAGTTCTCCCTCGCCGCCTGAGCCCGAGCCTGGGCGCGCCGGGCAACCCGACTCCTGCGGCGCCGTCCGCCGACCCGGCCTACCTCAGATCGCGTCCACGTGGTCGACGTTGGCTCGGTCGGAGGCCTCCGCGGACGCGGACCCGGCGAACCAGGCGTCCAGGATCTCGGTGAGCAACGCCCGCGAGGTGCTGCGCAGCGAGAGCGCCAGCACGTTGGCGTCGTTCCATTGCCGCGCCCCGGTCGCAGTGGGCGCGTCCCAGCACAGCGCCGCGCGCACGCCGGGCACCTTGTTCGCCGCGATGCTGGCGCCGGTGCCGGTCCAGCAGCACACGATCCCCATGTCGGCCCGGCCTTCGGCGACGTCCCGGGCGGCGGCCTCGGACGCCCAGGCCCAGTCGCTGCGCTCACCGACAGCCAGTGCACCGTGCGCGGTCGTCTCGTGGCCTCGCTCCCGGAGTTCGTCCAGGACGGCGGCGGCAACGCCGGTGTCCTCGTCGGCCGACACGGAGATGCGCACGGTCGCTCAGGGTACCCGCGCGGGCAAACAGCGTGAATCGACGTAGCGTGTACCGCATGCCGCAGGTCAGTGCCGAGGTGGTGGTGCCGGTCCCGCCCGATGTCGCGTTCGCCGTGTCGCAGACCACGGGCGAGTTGCGGCTGTCCTGGGACCCGTTCATCCGTCGCCAGTACTTCCTGGACGGCGCCGCCACCCCGGCCAAGGGCGTCCGCACCCGCACGTTCGCCCGGCTCGGACCGGCGATGACCAGTGAGTACGTCTCCTTCCGGCCGCCGACCAGCGTGGGCATGACGATGGTATCCGGGCCCTGGTTCTTCGAGCGGTTCGGCGGGGGCTGGCGGTTCGAATCGCATCCGAAGGGCACCAAGGCGGTCTGGAAGTACACCTACTCGGTCCGGCCGGCGTGGCTGCGCCGGCTCGCCGAACCGGTCGGCCAGTGGCTGCTTGGTCGCGAGATCCACCGCCGCATCGAGGCTTTCGGTGCCGCATGCCGTGACCCGGCAATCCTGGCCGCGGTCGGCGACTGAACTCAGGACGAACCGGGGCGATTGCTCTTGCCGAGCTTGTCGACGATCACCAGGGCGTCGGAGATGCCCAGTCCGGTCGCCGCCCGGAGTTCGGTGACCGCCTTGACCTTGTCCCCCCGCGCGTACAGCTCCCGCACCCGGGCGGCGAGCGCCGGGTCGATGCTCACCTCGGTCGGGTCGATCCGCGTCCGCGCCGACCGGCGCGCGACCATGAACAGACCGATCAGCGCCAGCAGCACCAGCAGGATGACCCACCACCAGACGTCCATCAGCTCATCCTAGGAACGACCGAAGGAGAGGACCGCAATGACGACGGTTCCCCGAACGATGTCCGCCTGGCGGGTCGTCGATCCCGGGCCGGTGACCGGCCGACCGTTGCGCCTGGTCGAACTACCCGTGCCCGAGCCGGCACCGGACGAGCTCCTGGTCCGGGTGCGCGCCTGCGGCGTTTGTCGGACGGATCTGCACGTGACGGAGGGCGACCTGACGGTGCACCGGGCCGGGGTGGTGCCGGGCCACGAGGTGGTGGCCGAGGTGCTGGCCTGCGGCTCAGACGATGGGGGTTTCGCGCCCGGCGACCGGGTGGGCATCGCCTGGTTGCGGCGCACCTGCGGCGCCTGCGCGTACTGCCGGCGCGGCGCGGAGAACCTCTGCCCGAACTCGACCTACACCGGCTGGGACGCCGACGGCGGCTACGCCGAATATGCCACCGTGCCGGCCGATTTCGCCTACCGGCTGCCGGACGGCTACTCCGATGCCGAACTCGCGCCGTTGCTCTGCGCCGGGATCATCGGCTTCCGGGCGCTGCGACGCAGCGGCCTGCCCACGGGCGGTCGGCTGGGCATCTACGGGTTCGGGGCCAGCGCCCACCTGACCGCGCAACTGGCGATGGCCGCCTACCGGGCCAGGGTGTTCGTGATGACCCGGTCCGCCGCCGCCCGCGACCTGGCCAAGGCGCTCGGCGCCGTCTGGGTCGGTCACGCGGCCGACGAACCGCCGGAGAAGCTCGATGCCGCGATCAATTTCACGCCGGCCGGCGACCTGGTGCCGGTGGCGCTGCGGGCGCTGGACCGCGGTGGCGTGCTGGCCATCGCCGGGATCCACCTGTCCGACGTGCCGGCGCTGAACTACCTGGCCGAACTGTTCTACGAGCGGGAGGTGCGCAGCGTCACCGCCAACACCAGGGCCGACGGGCGGGAGTTCCTGGAGTTGGCCGGCCGGCACCGGCTGTCGGTCACCACCACCCCGTACCCGCTGGACGCCGCCGACCGGGCGCTGGCGGACCTGGCCGCCGACCGGGTGAACGGCGCCGCTGTGCTCCTTCCCGCATCCTGATCCCATGGACTCATCGCGTCGCCGGGTGCTGCAGATGCGGCTGGTCGTCGAGACCGCCGACTACGACGAGGCCGTCAGGTTCTACCGGGACGTGCTGGGCGCGGAGGAAGAGCTGGTGGTGCACGGCGAGCACGGGGAGAAGGTGACGATCCTGGACGTCGGCAGGGCAACGCTGGAACTGTCCAACCCGGCGCAGGTCGCGATGATCGACGACGTCGAGGTGGGCCGGCGGGTGGCGCCGCCGCTTCGGGTGGCGTTCGAGGTCGCCGACGTCGACGCAGCCACCGCGGAGCTGGTGGCGGGCG
>JBIOVW010000471.1:0-2338 GCA_044867945.1 Nakamurella sp.
CGGCCGAGCAGGGCGTCCAGGGCGTCCTCGGGCTGTACCTCGCGCAGCTCCACCCGGATGCGGGTGCGGGTGGACAGGTCGGAGATCACCGGGACGGCGAGCGCCTTGACCGCCGAGCTGAAGGTGCCCACCCGGACGGTTCCGGCGTCGCCGCGGCGGAACGCGGCCAGGTCGGATTCGGCGTGTTCGAGGTGCGTGAAGATCTGGTGGGCATGTTGCAGCAGCAGCTGGGCGGCCTCGGTGAGCCGCACTCGCCGCCCGTCCGGCTCGAGCATCGCGGTACCGGCCTCCTTGGACAGGGACGCCAGCTGCTGGGACACCGCGGACGGGGTCAGGTGCACCGCTGCCGCGGTCGCGGCGATGGTGCCGCAGCGGTCCAGCTCGCGGAGGATCTCCAACTTGCGCACATCGATCATGCAGCCGATCTTACGCATTCGCGGAAGAAGAAACAGATGGACGCGAGGATTTCTTCGGACCACTCTTGGTTCATGACAACCGCCCTGATCGTCCTGGCCCTGTTCCTGCTGCTGGCCGTCGCCGGTCCGCGGTTCGGCGCCGACAGCCGCCGCCCGCACGGATGGGCCGCCGGTGAACCGGATGCGCCACTGTGGTCCGACCCCGGCGTGGCACACTGAGCGAGGCTTGCCGAGCGAAGCATCAGGCACAGCGGCGGCGTCCGCTGCGGAACGACCGAGCATGCGAGGTGTTCCGCCCGGAGGCCGCCAAACGGTGACGTCCGCTCGCCCGCCGAACGCGGCGTAGGCACTGGGGGGTGGCGTCGCAGCCACCCCACAGTGCACAATGTCACCACGCAGCCACTGACGGCACGCCGGTATCACCCGCCAACCTCGTCACGTCCACGTTGGGGAAGAACGATGGAAGTGCGAGCGGAGGTGGACGGTAGTGACTCGTGGCGTGGTTTACGTGCACTCGGCGCCCGCGGCGATCTGCCCGCACGTCGAGTGGGCGATCGCGAGCGTCACCGGTGGTCGGGTGACCTTGTCGTGGACGGCGCAGCCCGCGGCGCCGGGTTCGTTGCGCGCCGACGCCTCCTGGTCCGGCAAGGCAGGCACCGCCGGACGGCTGGCCAAGGCCCTCAAGGCGTGGCCGATGGTCCGCTTCGAGATCACCGAGGAACCCAGCCCAGGGGTGGACGGCGAGCGGATCTGCCACGTGCCCGGTCGCGGCATCTGGCGCGCCGCGATGTCGGCGAACGGTGACGTGCTGCTCGGCGAGGACCAGGTGCGCGCCGTGCTCGCCTCGGCCACCGGTCTGGAGGGCGTCCAGCACAAGCTGGCCGATCTGCTCGGCGCGCATATCGACGCCGAACTCGAGCCGTACCGCCGGGCGGGTGAGGGCACGGCAGTTACCTGGCTGCATCAGGTGGGATGACCCACCCGTTCGGGTTGCTTCGTCGTTGTGGACAGTGCGGAATGACACGTCGTTTCATCCGTATGACAACCCGTCGGTTTCTGGCACGTCGTTTGAGGTGACGGAGGAAACGACGGAAGGTTTGTGTGCATGTGGCTGCGCGGACGGCGGCTGACGATGGTGCTCACCATCGCTCTGCTCGTGGTTCTCGGGGGCGGAGTCTCCGCCGCCTGGGCCATGGGCAAGACCCGCGGCAGCATCCCGATGCCGGCCGGCTACTCCGCCGGCCCCTCCGGTGAGGAGAACGTTGAGCTGTCCGAGGTGGCCGCACAGCACCCCAGGGCCGCGGATGTGCAACTGACCCTGCAGCGCTATTTCGACGCCATCAACGGGCGGGACTTCGATGCCTGGCTCGCCGTCGTGGCACCCGATCAGTCCGCCAACCAGACGGCCGACGACTGGGAGCACAAATACAGCACCACCGTCGATTCGAACCTGATGGTCGCCGCCATCGACGACGAGCCGCTGCGGGCCCGGCTGATGTTCACCTCCCAGCAGGACGACCAGTTCGCACCCGAGCGACTGCCCGTCACCTGCATCAACTGGGACCTGACCTACCTGCTGACCGAGCAGGGGGGCGAGCTTGTGCTCAGCGGTATCGACCCTTCGGCGCAGACGATGGCCGCATGCCAGTAGCGTCGGGGCTCATGCGACGACCCTCCACCACCGTCCGATGCGCGGTCGCCGCAGCCGGGTTGCTGCTGGCGGCCGCATGCTCGACCCCCAGCGCGGCCGGCCCGACCACAACCGCGTCGGATGCCGGGTCGGCTGAAGCGTCCGCCCCCGCGGCGAGTTCCAGTCCCACCGTCGCCGGGTCGGCGATCGGCTCCCCGACGAGTTCGCCGACGCCGTCCGCGACCGCGTCGAGTTCGGCGCCCACCCCGAGCCCGACCTCCGAATCCGCCGC
>JBIOVW010000472.1:0-10500 GCA_044867945.1 Nakamurella sp.
CTTCACGGACTCGTCGAGCCCCCGTACGACGACGGATGCCATCGTGACCACCTCCCCATGTGATATCAACGATGATATCACCGAAGTCGTCGTCGATTTCGCGGGCAAGCAGTGCCTCCGCACGATCGTGATGCTTGTCCCCGCTGTCGAGGTACGCGACGAGCACGGCAGTGTTACACCGGCCTGCGTGTCGATCGGCCGTGACGGTCAGGGCAACCGCCACACCTGGTTGCTCCCGCCGTGACAGTCCCAGATCTGCAGCCGGGTGCCATCCGCCGTGCCGAATCCGGCCGCGTCCAGGCACTTGTTCGAGTGGGGGTTCAGCAGGGTTCCGTCCGCCCGCGCCCGCCACTTCTGAGCTCCGGTGCCGTTGCAGTCCCACAGCTGCAGCTGGGCGCCGTTGGCCGTGGAACCACCGGGCACGTCGAGGCACTTGCCCAGGGCCCGGATCGCCCCGGTGCCGTCCAGGGTCCACCACTGGGCGTTGCTGCCGTTGCAGCCGTACAGCTGGATGGGTGTGCCGTTGGCGGTCTGGCTCGTCCGGACGTCGACGCACTTGCCGGACGTCCCGGTGATCTGGCCGGCGCGCGCACCACCCGCCCACGTCGCGGTCCGCCATTGCTGATTGCTGCCGCCCGAGCAGTCCCAGATCTGCAGACGGGTGCCGTCCGCGGTGCCGAATCCCACCGCGTCCAGACACTTGCCGGACTGTGGATTGCGAAGGGTGCCGTCGGGCCGGGCCTGCCAGGCCTGTGCGCCGGTGCCGTTGCAGTCCCACAGCTGCACCAGGGCGCCGTTGGCCGTGGAACCACCGGGCACGTCGAGGCACTTGCCCAGGGCCCGGATCGCCCCGGTGCCGTCCAGGGTCCACCACTGGGCGTTGGTCCCGTTGCAGCCGTACAGCTGGATGGGTGTGCCGTTGGCGGTCCGGCTCGTCCGGACGTCGACGCACTTGCCGGACGCACCGGTGATCTCCCCCGACTGTGTCCCCAGCGCATTCTCGTGGATCACGTTGACCAGCGAGGTGGCGTCGGAGGTGTCGTTGGACAATTCCCAGTGCATCATCCCGCCGGCGTTCGCCAGCGCCCATTGCGTCTTGCGGGCGACGGTCGGTCGACCGTTGTAGCAGGCCTGCCCTCCGTTGACGGTGGTGCAGTCACGATTGGAATTCGCCGGGTCCGTGTCAACCAGTTGTGCATAGCTGGCGTAGGTCGGCCGCGAGTAGAACGGGATGCCGACCACCGCCTTACCGGTCGGCAGGCCACGCGCCTTCCACTGGTTCACATAGTTGATCGCCCAGTCGTAGTTGGCGTGCGGGTTTCCGCCGTCGTACAGCATGATGTTGAGGAAATCCACATCGCCGAACACGGCCGGTTGCACGCCCTGTGTGTTCCCGTTGGAGATGACCGCGGCGGTCAGCAGTTTGCCCTTCGCGTGCAATGCGGCGCCGAGCTCGGCCATCAGCTTGGTGAAATTGCCCGCGGACGCACCGGGATTTGGATACTCCCAGTCGATGTCGGTGCCGTCGAGGTTGTAGGCGGCCACCATTTTCAGCGTGTTGTTCACGAACGCCGTCCGGGTGGCCGGTTTCGCGGCGAGGGATTCGAAGGGTGCGTCGTCCCCGTTGTTCCATCCGCCGATCGAGATCAGCACCTTCACGCCGTTCGCATGGCCAAGCCGAACCAGGCTGCGCAGTTTCGTCGGGTTCGGCGGGCCGGGCAGCTTCCCGTTCGCATCGGGCATCACGAACGCGTAGTTGATGTGCGTCAGCTTGCCGTATTGGACCTTGTTGACGTCGCCCGCCCAGGACGGCATGTAACCGACGCTCTTGAATCCATTGGGCACCGGCCCGGCCATCGCTGCTGAGGTCATGGTGGCCGAGGCGACCAGCAGCGACATCACGACCAGTACCGTCCGGACGATACGGAGACCGCGGCCGGAAAATCTGGCGACTGGCATTCGGGCAGAATACAGACCGGAACATTCATTGCCGGAACGCCACGACGAAATATGATCAGGTCGCCTCGACCACACCGCACGCCGCCCGGCCACCGGCATCCCCGGTGTTCAGGGTGGTCGCGTCCGGCGTCGGCACGTAGCGGGTCGGGATGTTGCCGAAGTTGTCCGGCCCCAGATGGACCATCACCGCGCTGCCATCCGCATCGAGCAGGGCATCAAGCGGCAATGCATCCGAACTGGTCAGTAATTCGGCCGTGCCGTCCGAACGAACCTGCAGCGACGTCAGGTCCCCGTCGTGTCCGGCATGGTTCTCCCCCTCGGCCTTCAGATGTCCGCCGGCGGAAAGGAAATTCCCGACGTTGGACGGATTGGTGGGATCGGCACTGTCCGGCTCGCACTTGCCGATGGTGTGCACATGGAACCCCTTGAACCCAGCCTCGAGCCCGCTGACGACCGCCCGAACGACCAGGGTTTCGGCGTCGTCGGCAGGCGTCGAGAAGGTCACCGTCCCGATCTCCGTGCCGTCGGGCGTCTGCAACTCGGCGTGGGCAACCTCGGTGAGGTCCTGATCGCCGGTTGTCGAAGCGCCGCCGGTAGCCGGCTCCGATGTGCCGGTCGGGTCGGGGGTTCCGGTGGCGCTGGGGACCGCGTCCGTTCCCGCGGTGGCCGGGCCGGAGGTGGCGGAGCCCGGGTCGCTGCCTCCGCAGGCCGCCAGCACCGCCAGGCCAACGGTAAGAACCGTCGCCTGCGCACGTCGCCGGCTGGGCAAGCCCCGTCGGGCTGAGATGGTCATCAGGGGGTCCTCCCGTCGCTGCGACAACAATCCCGTCCCGAACGGGCGGGTGCAAGTCGTGGAGAACAGCGACGGCAGGTCCGGCGGACGGCGACCACCCTGGAGTAGGGTGTGGTCTCGACACGGGGTGCCCCGAGGTGGGGCTGAGAGAAGACCCGTTGAACCTGATCTAGTTCGTACTAGCGAAGGGATTGTCGTTTTCATGCGCACCCGCTTGCGGCGGGCACCTGTCGCCGCGGCCCTCGTCATGCTGCTGGTCGTGCTCGGCGCCTGCTCGTCGGAGTCGTCCGGCTCATCCATCGATCCCGGGTCTTCGCCGTCCGCCGACGTCGAACCGACCACGGTGCGGTTCGCCCTGGACTGGACGCCGAACACGAACCACACCGGCCTGTTCGTGGCGCTGCAGGAGGGCTGGTTCGCCGACGCCGGCATCGACGTCGAGGTCCTGCCGTACAACACCGCCATGCCCGAGACGCTGGTGGACGCCGGCAGCGCCGAGTTCGGCATCAGCTTCCAGGACAGCACCACCGTCGCCAAGGCGGCCGGCGCGGACATCGTGTCGGTGCTGGCCGTGTTGCAGCACTGGGCGACCGCGATCGGGGTGCGGGCCGACCGGACCGATCTGAACTCACCGAAGGATCTGGACGGCCGGACGTACGCCGGATTCGGCGGGCCCACCGAGGAGCCCCTGCTCCGCGCCGTCATCAGGGACGCCGGCGGAACCGGCGATTTCACCACCGTCACCCTGGGCACCTCGGCCTACGAGGCCCTGTACTCCGGAGACGTCGACTTCACCATTCCGTTCCTGGCCTGGGAGGGCATCGAGGCGGAGCACAACGGCACCCCGATGAAGTACTTCCGGTATGCCGACTACGGCTTCCCGGACGCCTACGCGATCGTGGTCATCGGCAATCGCACCTGGTTGTCGGCGAATCCGGAGGTGTCCACTGCGTTCGTGCAGGCGCTGCAGCGGGGCTACCAGTTCGCCGCGGACCACCCGGACGAGGCCGCCCGGATGCTGATCGAGGCCAATCCGGGCGCGTTCGCGGACGAGTCGTTGGTCACCGAGAGCCAGGACCTGCTGGCGTCCGATTACATGAAGGACGCGACCGGCACGGTCGGGACGCAGACGCTGGAGCAGTGGTCCGGCTACGGCAAGTTCCTGTTCGACAACGGCCTGCTGGTCGGGCCCGACGGCTCCCCGTTGACCGCCGAACCGGACTACTCGACGCTGTTCACCGACGAGTTCCTGACGTCATGACGATCAAGTCGGATCGGGCACCCGACGCCGCACCCACCGTCGCCGAGGCGATCGCGCCGATTCACCTCGACCCGCCCGGTGGGGAGCCGTCACGGACCCGCCGGTTGACACGCACCGCCGGCCCGGCCATGCTGATCGTCCTGCTGCTGCTGGTCGGCTGGCAGGTCGCGGTGGTGGTGACGGAGGCGCGTCCGCAAATCCTGCCGTCCCCGCTGCGTGTGCTGGAGCAGGGCTGGCTGAACCGGGACGACCTGACCCGGCACGGCCTGTCCACCCTGGGCGTCACCCTGATCGGGTTCGCGGTGTCGCTCGCGGTGAGCTGGGCGGTCGCGGTGACGGTCGACTTCGTGCCGTGGCTGCGGCGGGCGCTGGTGCCGCTGCTGGTGGGGTCGCAGACGCTGCCGATCATCGCGATCGCCCCGCTGATGATCATCTGGTTCGGTTTCGGGCTGCTGCCCAAGGTGCTGGTGATCATCCTGACCACGTTCTTCCCGGTGGCGATCGGCCTGATCGAGGGGTTCGCGAGCGCGGACCGGGAGACCGGGCGGCTGCTGGGTTCGATGGGCGCGTCCCGGTGGCAGCAGTTCCGGTTCCTGCGGCTGCCCGGCGCGATGCCCCGGTTCTTCACCGCGCTGCGGATCGGCATCACTTACGCGGTCGTCGCGGCGATCTTCGCCGAGTACGTCGGCGCGAGCAACGGCCTTGGCATCTACATGAGCATGCAGAAGAACTCCTTCCGCACCGATCTGGTGTTGGCCGCGGTCGGGCTGACTGCGGCCATCTCGATCACTCTGTTCGCGCTCACCTACCTGGTGGAGCGGCTGGTGTGTCCCTGGAACGCCCGGCGGGATCGGGCCGGCCGTGGCTGAGGGTGCGTTGCGGTTGACCGGGGTTGCGAAGTCGTTCACCACCCCCAGCGGACCGCTGCCCGTCCTTGACGGAGTGGGCACCACGATCCGCCGGGGTGAGTTCGTCGCGGTCATCGGACCCAGCGGCTGCGGCAAGAGCACCCTGTTCAACGTGCTCACCGGGTTGGAAGTGCCCGACGGCGGGCGCGTGGAACTGGACGGCCGGGACATCACCGGCACCGTCGGCCACTGCGCCTACATGCCGCAGCGGGACCTGCTCATGCCGTGGCGGACCATCCTGGACAACACCGTGCTGGGGTTGGACGTGCAGGGAGTGCCCCGCGCGCAGGGTCGCCGACGGGCCGCCGCATTGTTCGACCAGTTCGGCCTGACCGGGTTCGAGAACGCCTACCCGACCGAGCTGTCCGGAGGGATGCGGCAACGGGCGGCGCTGCTGCGCACCGTCGTGCAACGCAAGGAGATCGTCGCCCTCGACGAGCCGTTCGGTGCGCTGGACTCGCTGACCCGCACCGAGCTGCAGGGGTGGCTGCAGCGGGTGTGGCAGCAGCACGACTGGACGGTCCTGATGATCACGCACGACATCCGGGAGGCGATCTTCCTGGCCGACCGGGTGCTCGTGCTCTCGCCCCGACCGGCCAGGATCGTCCGGGACCTGGCCGTCCCGCTCCCCCGACCCCGGGACGTCCGGCTGCTCACCGCCCCCGAGTTCGTCGCGCTGGAGGCCGAACTCGTCGAGCTGCTTCACGCCCCGGCGCGAAGCTGACCCGAATACGCCAGCAGATCGCCGCGCACGGTCAGCTCCACGGTCGCCCCCGACGGCAGGGGCGTGTACCCCGGACTCCGCATGGCCACGACCTCTCCCGAGGCCAGCCGAGCCCGGACCACGGTGTCCGTTCCGTAGTACCGGTGCTCCACCACCTGGGCGGAGACCGTCGGCCCGGTCCGCCGGTCGGCGACGGCGACCTGCTCGGGACGCAGGGCCACCGTCACCGGCCCGTCGGGCACCGGAATCCGCGCCGGCAGCACACCCAGGGCCGATTCGACCTGTCCGCGCCGGGCGGTGCCGGCCAGCTCGACGATCTCCCCCACGAACGCGGCCGCCGCCAGCGTGACCGGCCGGTGGTACAGCTCGGCCGGCGGTCCGACCTGCTCGATCCGGCCGCCCAGCAGCAGGACCACGGTGTCGGCCAGCGACAATGCCTCGGCCTGGTCGTGAGTGACAAACACCGCGGTCGTCCCCGCGTCCCGGAGCACCCATGCGATCTCCTCCCGCACGGTCATCCGCAGGCCCGCGTCCAGCGAGGAGAACGGCTCGTCGAGCAGGATGAGCGCCGGATCCGCGGCCAGCGCCCTGGCCAGCGCGACCCGCTGTTGCATTCCCCCGGACAGTTCCTCGGGACGCCGGTTCGCCGTGCCGGGCAGGCCGACCAGCTCCAGCCACTGCGCCACCGCGGCCGCCCGGTCGCGCCCCGGCGGCAGCCCGAACCCGACATTGCCGGCCACCGTCAGGTGCGGGAACAGCGCACCCTCCTGCGGCAGCAGTCCGATCCGCCGATTCTGCGGCGGCACCCAGGTCCGCGGCCCGGTGAGTTCCCGGCCGGCCAGCCGGACGACGCCGGTGTCGGCCGATTCGAAGCCGGCGATGATTCGCAGCATCGTCGTCTTGCCGCAGCCGGACGGGCCGAGCACGGCCGTGATCGACCGCGGCCGCACCGTCAGCGAGACGTCGGCGAGCACCCGGTGCGAGTCGAACGACTTGCCAAGGCCGCGCACCACGAGCCCGCCCTCGTCGCCGGCAACCAACGGGTGCGGCAGCGGTTCGTGCCGGCCGGACCGCCCCGCCAGATGGTCAATGACCACGGATCTCGCCCGCCCGTCCGCTCCACCGGCCGAGAATGGCGGTCGGCACGGCGGCGAACAGCACCAGCGCCGCCGCGTACGGCGCGGCGTTGCCGTAGTCGCTGACCGTCGTGTACTGCCACAGCCCCGTGGCCAGCGTCCGGATCCCCGTCGGATGCAGCAGCAGCGTCGCCGGCAGCTCCTTCATCGTGGCCAGGAACACCAGAGCCGCCCCGGCGGCCATCCCGGAGGCGGCCAGCGGGGCGGTCACCGCGAAGAACGCCCGGGTCGACGACCGGCCGAGGGAGGTCGCCACCTCCTCCAGCCGCATCGGCGACGACTCCACCGCGGCCCGGATCGACCCGACCGCCAGCGGCAGGAACAACACCACGTACGCCAGCAGCAGCATCGGCGATGTCTGGTAGAGCGGGCGGAGCAGCCGCGCTCCCAGGTACACCGCGGCGACCGCCACCACGATGCCCGGCAGAGCGTGCGTCAGGTACGTGGTCCGCTCGATCACGCCGACCGCCGGGGCGCGGTACCGCGCGGCCAGCAGCGCCACCGGCACCGCGAGCGCGGTGGTCACCGCGGCCGCGGCCAGCGAGTAGCCCACCGACGCGCCCAGCGCGGCCGCCAGTTCGGCGACGTCGACCGACGCGTGCACCGACCGGGTGATCCAGATCAGCAGGGTGACCAGTGGAAAAACCAGACCGGCCAGCATCACCAGGCCGATGGTCGCCCAGGCGGTGAGCCGGCCGGCCCTCCCCAGCCGGATCAGCGGGGCCGCCCGCGCCACCCCGGAGCCGATCCGGTAGGCCGACGCCCGGCCGCGCGCGATGGACTCGGCGACGATCAGCGCCACCGCGAACACCAGCAGGACCATCGCCAGGATCGCCGCTCTCGACGGGTTGAACCCGGCCCGGTAGGCGCCGTAGATCACCCAGGTGAAGGCCTCGTACCGCATGGTGGCGACCGCCCCGAAGTCGCTGAGCACGTACAACGCCACCAGCAGGCAGCCTGCCGCGACCGCGGCTCTGGCCCGTCGCAGCGTCACCCCGAACAGCACGGCCGCCCCGGACCGGCCCAGCGACCGGGCGACCTCCTCGTGCGCCGGGTCCAGCCGGGACAGCGCGGCCACCGCGGGCAGGAAGACATAGGGGTAGGAGACCACGGTCAGCACGATCGCCGCGCCCCAAAACCCGGCCAGGTCCGGGAACTCGGAGATCCAGATGTAGGCGGCCACGTAGCTGGGCACGGCCAGCGGCAGGGCCAGCAGCACCGACCAGTGCCGGCGACCCGGCAGCGACGTCCGGGTCACCAGTACCGCAAGGGACGTTCCCAGCACCCCGCAGGCCAGCGTCACCACCGCCACCAGACCGAGGCTGCGCCCGATCAGCGATGCCGTCCGCATCTGGAACAGCTCGTCGGCGACGAACCCCCACCCCCGGTCGACGGCACGTTCTGCCAGGTAGCCGACCGGCACCAGGGTGATCAGGGTGACCAGCCCGGCGACGGTCACCAAGAGCCGCGGCGGGCGGCGGCGCGACCCCGGGGAGCGCGAGGATCCGCCCCGGCCGGATCCCGGGACGGGCCTTCGCAGCGCGGTAATGGTCAACCGGTCACCGGGTCATCAGCCCCACCTCGGAAAGCAGCTGCTGGGTCTGCTCCAGCGAGCTCAGGTCGGACAGGTCGATCTCCGGAGGGCTCAGGTCGGACAGCGGCGGCACCTCGGTCGCCGCCGGGAGGCCGGACACCAGCGGGAACTCCTTGGTCTCGGCGGCGAAGTACTCCTGCCCGGCCGGCGAGATCAGGTAGTCGACGAACGCCTGGGCCTGCTGTGCGTTGATCGACGACGCCAGGATGCCCACGCCGGCCACGTTCAGCAGACCACCCGGGTCGCCGGCGGCCAGGTACTGGTTCTCGGCGACCACGGCGTCGGCGCCGTCGGAGGCGATCTTCTCGTACAGGTAGTAGTGGTTGACCAGACCGAGAGCGATCTCGCCGTCGTTCACCGCGTCCCGGACCGCGCCGTTGCGCTCGTAGGCCTTGGGCTCCTGGGCGGCGAACGCGGTCAGCCATTCCCGGGCACCGTCCTCACCGCGCAGCACCCGCAGACCGGTGACGAAAGCCTGCCAGGACGCGTTGGTCGGGGCGAACCCGATCTGCCCCTTCCACTGCGGGTCGAGCAGCCCGTCGATGGTGTCCGGCGGGTTCGGCGCCAGCGTGGGGTTGTAGACGATCACCCGTGCCCGCCCGGACACGCCCACCCAGCTGCCGTCCTCGGCGGAGTACGCGGCCGGCACATGCTCCAGGGTGCCCGCGGGGAGCGTGGCGAAGAGGCCCTCCTTGGACACCGCACCGAGCGCACCGGCGTCCTGCGAGAAGAACACATCGGCCGGCGACGCGTCGCCCTCGGTCAGGATCTGCGCGGCCAGCTCACCGGAGTCACCGCCGCGGAACTCGACCTCGATTCCGGTATCCGCGGTGAACTGCTCCAGCAGCGGGCCGACCAGGTCCTCGTTGCGGCCCGAGTACACAACCAGCGAGCCGCCGGTCGCGGTAGCGGCCGAGGCGGAGATCTCGGCCGCGGGGGCCGATGCGGATGTCGCGTCCGATGTCGGGGAAGCCGCAGCGCCGGCCGTTCCCGACGAGCCCGGGCTGCACCCGGCGACAAGCGCCACCAGGCCGATCGCGCCGGCCGCCTGGAGCAGCCGGCGGGTCCGTGGGCGACGGTTCTTCAGGGCACGCATCGCACTCCTAGTCGCGGTTAGGTAAGGGTAGCCTGAGCGAATGCAGAGTACTACAGATCTTGTAGTACCTCGCAAGGCCGGGCATCCGCGGCTCGTACGATGTGTCCGGACGGCGGCAGGAAGGCAGGATGGGCATGCGACGCGGGCACGGCCGCCTCGAGGAGGAGATCCGGCAGATCCTGGCCACTGCTTCGCATCCGCTGACGCCGGGCGAGGTCCGCACCCGGCTCGACCAGGACCTCGCCTACACGACGGTGATGACGGTGCTGTCCCGACTGGCCGAGAAGGGCGCGGCCGTTCGACAACCGCAGGGTCGCGGCTACGCCTACACAGCAGTCACCGACCCTGCCGCCCAGGTCGCGGCGGCGATGCACCGGGCGATGGACGGTAATGACCACGAGGCGGTGCTGCAACGCTTCGTCCGGTCGCTGTCCCCCGACGATGAGCAGTTACTGTCCCGGCTGCTCAACGAGTCTTGAAAACGGCGGGTCAGTCCAGCTCGTCGACCGACCGGACCCCGCCCGGACCGTTCGCCGTGCGCGCCTCGAGC
Source organism: Nakamurella sp. (assembly GCA_044867945.1). GTDB lineage: Bacteria > Actinomycetota > Actinomycetes > Mycobacteriales > Nakamurellaceae > Nakamurella. The sequence goes on from JBIOVW010000472.1 coordinate 10,022, forward strand.
GCGGCGCCGACCACCCCGCGCAGATCCGTCCCGACGTTGGCGGCAATGGCGGCGGAGACCGCGCCGAGCACGAACGGGGTGTCGACGATGATCACCCGGTCGGCCTGCTCGCCCTCCAGGAACTCCACCGCGGTCTCCGCGGTGAGGTAGCCGCTGCCGAGGTCGTAGAGCAGGATCGCGCCCTCACCGGAGTCGGCCTCGGTGATCGCCGCGGCAATCAGGTCGAACGAGGTCCCGACCGAGCCGTCCAGCAGCCCACCGGCCGGGCGGATGGCCACGTTGGGCGCCATCTGCCCGGCCACCTCGGCCAGCCCGACCGCCAGCTGCGCGCTGTGTGAGACCAGGACGATGCCGACCGTCACGAGGCCTGCTCCGCGGCGTCGGCCAGCGCGGCGAGCAGGTACGCCGTGCTTGTCGCGCCCGGGTCCTTGTGCCCGATGGAGCGTTCGCCCAGGTAGCTGGCCCGGCCCATGCGGGCC
>JBIOVW010000473.1:0-15693 GCA_044867945.1 Nakamurella sp.
AGAACACGCCCCTAACCCGAGGTTTTAGGTCGTGTTCTTCATGATCTACTGCGAGGACGTCGGCGCGGCTCAGCGCTGCCAGGGGGCGATGACGGGCAACTCCCGGGCATCCACCGCCGGCACCGGACGCCCGTCCCGCGTGACGTAGCGCAGCCGCGGCCCGTGCTCGGCGATCGACTCCACCGCCCGCACCAACCGCTGCACGTGCTCGGTGGTGGTCCCCAACCCGACGGACGCGCGCAGCGCCTGGCCGTTGTCGGCGTCGGTGCAGCCCGCGGCGCCGAGCAGCCTGCGTACCAGCGGGTGCGCGCAGAACGCGCCGTCGCGGACCCCGATCCCGTGTTCGGCGGACAGGGCGGCGGCGATGACGGCCGGTTGCTGTCCGGCGACGGTGAACGTCACCACCCCGATGCTGTCCGCCCGCTCGCCGAACAGGGAGTGCACGGTCACCCCGGGGATCGCGGCCAGGCCGCGGCGCAGCGTCTCGGTGAGCGCGGTCTCCGCCTGGGCCAGCGTCTCGCGGTCGGCAGCGGCCAGCACGTGGCAGGCGGTGGCCAGGGCGACCGCGCCGGGCACGTTCGGTGAACCGGCCTCGTGCCGGTCGGGCAGCGGCTTGAACTCGGTGACGTCGTCGCGGACCGATGCGGTCGCCCCGCCGCCGATCAAGTACGGCGGAGCGGCGGCCAGCCAGTCGGCCCGGCCGATCAGCGCACCAGCGCCGTACGGCGCGTACAGCTTGTGGCCGGACAGCGCGACGTAGTCCACCCCCAGCTCGGCGATGGAGAACGGGCGGTGCGGGGCCAGTTGCGCCGCGTCCAGGGCCACCCGGGCGCCGCGGGCTCTGGCGACCCGGGCGAGTTCGGTGATCGGCCAGATTTCGCCGGTCACGTTGGAGGCACCGGTGATCACCAGCAGCGCCGGTCCGGGCAGCCGGCGGCGCAGCGCGTCGTCGACCAGTTCGACGGCGTGCGCGGCCGAGTCCGGGGCGGGCAGCCGGACCACCCGCCGCTGCCCGCCGGGAGCCCGTTCGGCCGACCAGGGGAGCAGGGCGGCGTGGTGCTCGGTCTCGAAGACGACGACGGTGGTGCGGTCCGGCAGGCAGTGTGCGAGGAGGTTGAACGAGTCGGTCGTGTGCCGGGTGAAGATCACGGCGTCGTCGGCCCGACCGCCGACGAAGGCCCGGACGGGCTCGCGGGCCCCCTCGTACAGGCCGGTGCAGATCTTCGAGTGCCAGCCGGCGCCCCGGTGCACGCTCGCGTAGCGCTCCAGGAGGGCGTCGACGGTGTCCTTGACCACCCGTAGGGCGGGGGCGGAGGCGCCGTGATCCAGATTGGCGTACTCGACGGTGCCACCGGTGGCCAGCGGGACCTGGGCGCCGGCGCCGACGATGTCCAGGCCCGGCGCGTGCGGATGGTGCACATTGCTCCGGCGGGCCGGCGGGGCACCGAGAACGCCCACCGCGGGCGCGGTGTCGAAGGCGGAAAGGAGGTCCGGTCGCTCCAGCAGAACGGTCATCTCGTCAAATCCCTACGGTCCATCGGACCACCCAGGGAACCGGAGGCCCGCGCTTGCCGGGCGCACCTCGCGCACGGCCAGGTCCTCACCCGGGGCACCCCACCGCGGTTGGAGGGTTGCCGGCCAGCAAGCCGGGGCTACGCGCTGGCACTCATGACCTTGAGCCGGAAGGCTAGCAGACCCAACCGTCGCCGGCCACGACGTGGATCACATTCGCCGGCGGTTTCCCTGCCAGGCGTTGACGCCGGCTCGGTGCCGCCCCGTGGACGAGATCCACACCCGCAGCTCTCTTCGACTGCGGACGTGGATCTCGTCAGCCGGTTCGGGAGCGAGTTGTTGGCGTGACGCTGCCCTGACCCTCCGGCGTCGGGGCCCGGGAGTACACCGGTGAACCCGCCGGACGGAGCGACCCCGCCCGGCCCGCAGATGCCCGATCAGTGCGCCGTCACCGAATCCGGGCCGGTTGGGCCGCCGCGCACGTCCGGATGATCGCGGCCACCCGCTCGGGTCGGGTCATGATGACGTTGTGTCCGGCCGACACGTCCACGATCGTCCGCGACGGTTCGGCCGCGACCACTGCGTCGATCTCGGCCCGCCGGACGGCGTAGAAGCCGTCGGCCGGCACGACCATGGTCACGGGGCAGCCGATCCGCTGGTAGACGTCGACACCGGGAAAGACCGGGGCGGCCGGATCGGGGGTCGCGGTGGCGAGTACCTCGGTCATGGTCGGCCGGCGCAGGTACGTCCCGGCGCCGTCGGAGAGGAAGCTGCGGGCGGCCACCGCCCGGACCAGCGCGGGCGAAGCGCCGGCGTTCAGCCAGTCCGTGTCGGCGGTGCGGACCTGCTCCTCGATCCAGGCGCACATGCCGGTCCCGTCGAGACACAAGCCGTAGCCGAACTTCCGAGCGAGTTCGTCGCGGGCCGCCGGCGCCCGCAGGTCGGCGAGGGCGCGCGTCGCGGCCGCTCGATCGTCGAGCACGAGGCCGTCGATCAGGCACAGCCCCGATGGGTTGACCAGCCCGGCGGCGGTCGCCGCGGTCACCGCATAACCGCCGGTCGAATGACCCACCAGCAACGGCCGATCCCAGCCGAGGGCCTGAACGACCGGGCCGAGGTCACGCCAGTACTGCTCGGCGTTCTGCGACGACGCCCGGCTCCGACCGTGGCCGCGCAGGTCAAGGGCGACCACGCGGTGATCGGGAACCAGGCGGCCGGCCACCTCGCCGTAGGCCGCGGCGTTCTGGCCCGTCCCGTGCACCAGTAGCACCGCGGGCCCGGTGCCACCGTGGTCGATCACCGCCAGAGTCTCGTCGCCGACGGCTATCTGACGTTCCCGGCTCATCGAGCGGGGGGATCGGCCGGGTTGCCGCGCCGACGCCGGGCGCGGCGCTCCCAGCCGACGGCGATCGCCAGCACGATGAGGATCGCGATGATCCAGATCGTCCAGCCGGCCGCCGTCATGACGTCGCCCTGTCGTCGGCGACACGCTCCTTCGGGCGTTGCCACACATGCACATCGTTGTGGATCGACATCTGCCCGTAGTACCCACGCATCGGTCCGGCAAACCGAAAGTCCGAACGGTAGGGGAGGCGCGCGTTGATCACCGTCCTCCCGGATCCGCCAGCGCCGGCGAGAAGGTCGATCGTGTGGTCGATGCCGGGAGGTCGGCGCAAGGTGGTTTCTCAGCGTGCTGGGTCGTCGGACGGCGCCGGCCAGGTGAAGCGTGGGTCGCGTAGGTAATCGTCGCGGCGGGCCGTCAACGCCGCCGCCACCAGCGCGGGCGCGTCGTCCCCGACGAGCAGGCGCAACGGGCCGCCCGGAGCGTCGACGTGCGCGCGGATCGCTGCGGCCGCGACCGCCGGTGAGGCCTCGGTGTCGCCCGGCTCGTCGACCGGCGGCCACGGCACCTCGGCGGTGCCGTAGAGCGTCTCGCGGAGCGGATCGTAGGCCGGGTCGGGTGCGGCGAACCGCATGCTGGACCGTGCCCAGTCCGTGCCGAATCCGCCCAGCTCGGCGATCGTGACGCGCACGCCGAACTGGGCAACTTCTCCGGCGAGAGCCTCGCTGAAGCCCTCAAGCGCCCACTTGGTGGCGTTGTACAAGCCCATGGTGGGCATTGCGCCGACCGCGCCGACGGTCGAGATCTGCACGATGTGCCCGGTGCCCTGGCGTCGAAGGTACGGGAGCGCCGCCCGGGTGACCCACAGGGCGCCGAAGATGTTGGTGTCCAGGATCTCTCGAGCGAGGGTCTCGTCGACTTCCTCGATCGCGCCGACCAGGCCGTGGCCGGCGTTGTTCACCACCACGTCGATGCGCCCGAACCGGTCGAGACCGGACGCAACGCCATGTTCGACGGCGATTCGATCACGGACGTCCAGCACTCGCACGTGGAGGAGATCCGGATGGTCGGCGAGCGCTTGCGCCACGGTCGAGGGGTCCCGGACGGTGGCGATCACCCGCTCACCGGCGGCCAGCGCGGCTTCGGTCAAGGCCCGGCCGATTCCTCGCCCGGCGCCGGTGATCAGCCAGGTGCGGTCAGTCATGCTGTCCTCGCATGGGCCGTGGTCCCTCCTCGTCGAATCGGATCGAACGCCGCGCGTCGGTGCGCGACCGTGCGGTCGACGTTACGACGGGCGCGGCCCCCGGGGTTGCACGGGCGTTGCACGCGGTGCAGCGCACGCGCAACGTTGCGGTCCATAACCTGCATACACAACGAGCGACCGGGGGACACCGCGGGAGGCGACACTCGCCCCAAGAGTGATCGCGGCCGCCCCCCGCGAAATCGTCAGCGCCACAGGCCACCCGCCGGCCCAGTCAGAGCCGGGGAACGACCAAAGGAGATCGTCCATGAAGGCAGCTGTCGTCACCGACTTCACCAAGACCCTCGCCGTCGGCGAGTTCGACAAGCCGACGCCGACCACCGGTGAGGTCCTGGTCAGGATCGAGACGTCCGGCCTGTGCCACACCGACATCCACGCCGCGCACGGCGATTGGCCGATCAAGCCGACCCTGCCGCTGATCCCCGGCCACGAGGGCGTCGGCATCGTCGAGGAGATCGGCGCGGGCGTCGAGCATGTCGCGGTCGGCGACCGGGTCGCCCTGCCCTGGTTGGGTACCGCCTGCGGCTACTGCGACTACTGCGTCGATGGCTGGGAGACCTTGTGTCTCAAGCAGGTCAACACCGGGTACGGTCGGGACGGCAGCTACGCCGAGTACGCGGTGGCGGACGCCAACTACGTCGCCCAGGTGCCCGACGGCGTCGATCCGTTGGACGCCGCCCCGCTGACCTGTGCCGGCGTCACGACCTACAAGGCGGTCAAGGTCGCCGGGGCCGCCCCGGGGCAGCTGGTGGCCGTGTTCGGCATCGGTGGCCTTGGCCATCTGGCCATGCAGTACGCCAAGATCGCCGGAGCGGCCGTCGTCGCCGTCGATGTGGTGGACGAGAAGCTCGAGCTGGCCAAGGAACTCGGCGCCGACTATACCGTGAACGCGATGACCGAGGACCCGGTGGAGGCCATCCAGAAGCTCGGTGGCGCGCATGCCGCCATCTCGGTCGCGGTGGCGCCCAAGGCGTTCCAGCAGGCCTACGGCTCGCTGCGTCGTGGCGGCACCCTGGTCTTCGTGGCCCTGCCGGCCGACAACCACGTCGAGCTGCCGATCTTCGAGACCGTGCTGAACGGCATCACGGTCGTCGGCTCGATCGTCGGGACCCGCAAGGACCTGGCCGAGGTGTTCCACCTGCACGCGTTGGGCCGCACCACGGTCATCCGGGAGACCCGGAAGCTGGACGAGGTCAACGAGTGCTTCGAAGAAGTCGAGAAGGGTCACGTCAAGGCCCGCATCGTCTTCGACCTTCGGTAGTCATCCCGCCGACGCCCGGCCCGGCCCCTGGCACCGAATGCCGGCGGCCGGGCCGTCGCGGACTCCCGGGCAGAAGTCGCCGCGATGTCCGATGCGACAATGCGGCATGACCATCAACCCCTTCGCGGCGTGGTTCCCCGGCTGGGCGCCGGGTGACCGGCCGCTCAGCGGCGACGTCAGCCAGTGGTTCCGGATCTTCTCGCCGACGGTCACCGTGACGGGGCGCGGCGAACCCGATCTGGAGGCTCGGATCGTCCGGGACGTCGCCACCTATGGCGCGCAGCTGGCGCCGATCACCGACCTGGTTCTGGCCCTGGCGAACAACCAGGAGCCGCCCGCGGAGGCGGTGGCCAAACTGGAGGCGATCCGCAAGGAGGTTCAGGCCGCCAAGGGCGAGTTCCGCAAGGGAGTCAGGGAACGGGCGCGCCGGGCCCTGAACGACGTGAAGGAGCACGACCCGGACGCGCTGAGGCCGCTGCTCGACGAGTTCCGCACGCCGCCAGGGCGTGGGCGGCCGAAGTAGTCGAACGACCGCGCCGGTGCCCGGTGCACCGTCACCTTGCAGCAGCCTCGAAACGCGTGGCCACGGTGCACTCGACCGGTAATCCCGCATCCGCTCCGAGCGACGGACTCCACCGCGCTCGGTCGGACTCGGCCGGCTCACCCCGGATGGTCCGGCGCATGAGCACGAACGACACCGCAGTGGGCTCGCTCGACGGCCCGGGCCGGCCGGCATGCCGATCCTGCGGCATCGGCGATCGTGCGACACTGCATCCCACCGCACACCCGTAGTCCGAATGCGACCGGACGCGCCGGAGGGAGGGAGGCTACCCCTGCACACCCACCCCGGTCTGGTGGATGGCCCGATCTACCTGGACTACAACGCAACGACGCCGATCGATCCCGAGGTGGTCGAGGCGATGCTGCCGTGGTTGAGCTGCGGATTCGGGAATCCGTCCAGCACGCACGCCTATGGAGCGGCCGCCCATGCCGCCGTCGCCCGGGCCCGTGGCGAGGTCGCTCAGCTCATCGGCGCGGCCGGGGGCCGGGTGGTGTTCACCGGCAGCGGGTCCGAGGCGGACGCCTTGGCCGTCCGCGGAGCGGTGCTGGCCGACTCGCGGCCCAGCCGGCACGTCATCACCCAGGCCACCGAGCACCCCGCCGTGCTCGCCGCATGTGCGGAATTGCGCGAGGTGCACGACGTGGCGGTGACGGTGCTTCCCGTCGACGGTGACGGCGTTGTCGATCCCGCTGGCGTCGCTCGTGCCGTCACCGACGACACCGTCCTGGTGACGATCATGCACGCCAACAACGAGACCGGCGTCCGGCAACCCGTCCGCGAGATCGTCCGGATCGCGCACGATCTGGGAGTGCTGGTGCACTGCGACGCGGCGCAGTCGATCGGCAAGGTCGATGTCGATGTCCGTGATCTGGGCGTCGACCTGCTCACCGTGGTCGGTCACAAGATGTACGCGCCCAAGGGCATCGCTGCACTGTATGTCGGCGAAGGCGTACCGCTGCGACCACTGATCGGCGGGGGTGGGCAGGAGGGTGGCCTGCGTGCGGGCACCGAGAATGTGCCGTACATCGTCGGTCTCGGGCAGGCGGCGCGGGTGGCTCGGCGGGCGCTCGTGGCGGGGGAGTCCGGTCGGTTGGCCTGCATGCGGGACCTGCTGGCCCGGCGGCTCCGGGAGCACCTTGCGCAACGGATCACTGTGCACGGGCAGGCCGTCCCGCGGCTGCCGTCGACGCTGAGCGTGGGCATCCAGGGGATACGGGCACCGGATCTGCTCGCCCGCCTGCCCGGCGTCGCCGCGTCCGCCGGGTCGGCCTGTCATGCCGGTGAGGACCGCCCGTCACCGGTGCTGGCGGCAATGGGCGTGCCGGCCGACCGCGCGATGGGCGTGATCCGACTGTCGGTCGGCCGGTGGACCACCGCGGTCGAGATCGAGCGGGCCGCGGCGCTCATCGCGGGCGCGGTCGGCTGACCGACTCGGCGGCCGGATCCCAAGGGTCCGCCGATTCCCGGGATCGCCGGACCGGGTGACCGCCGTTGGTCCTCCCGGCGAGTGGGGGAACGTCCAGTCGCGCAGGGCAACCGGATGTTCCAGGCCCGCCGTACGGGCGCGGGCCCAGACGGACCCGTTCAGCCCGGGATGCGAAGCAAGTGCGACCGTGAATTCGGTAGATCCGGAAGTCGTCCTCGAGGGTGAAGATCCGCCGCTGGTTGGGCCCGGTGGTGACCAGCGGCAGTGTCAGCGTCCGCAGGGAAAGGATGCAGGTCTCGTGATCGGCCTCGTCGGCGTCGATCAGCGCGACCAACGGGCCGGCGTCGGTGAGGGTCACGATCTCCGCTCGGTGCCGGCCAGCAGATCGGTGAACGCCTCGCCGGTCCGGCGTGCCCGGTTGCCGCCACCGTGAATGACCCCCACCACATCGGCGAAGTCCTCGCGAACGCCGGTGTTCAGCAACGTGTCGGCGCGGTTCGCCGCGGCCTGCCGGATGAACTCCGACAGCGACTCACCGGCGATCTCGGCCGCTCGCTGCAGTCTCTTCTCCAGTTCAGGATCCAGACGAAGAGTCTTCATGCTCAGCAGCGTAATACGGTAAGCGCTCGTCGTGATACGTCCACGGTTGCCGGGCAATACTGGACGTCCTTCACCCCGGTCGTGCGGTGAAGCCAGATGGTCGCGCGGTGAGCGGATCACCGAGGCGCTGTGCCCGGCTGCCGAACATCACCGCGCAGATCACGAACCAGCCGTAGCCGATGGTCAGGCCGGCAACGACGTCGGTCAGCCAGTGGACGCCGAGCAGCGCCCGGCTGGCGGCCACCCCGAAGGCGACCAGGGCGGCGGCGGCCGCCGACGCCGCGCGGACCACCCGCGGGCAACCACGCGCCAGGACCAGCGCGAGCGCGGGCCACACCACCGCCGCCGTGGCCGCGTGTCCGGACGGAAACGACGGCCCCTGCCAACCCACCAGGTGCATCACGTCCGGCCGCGCTCGGTCGACGATCTCCTTGAGACCGTTCACGATCAGCTTCTCCCCGACGAGCGCAACGGCGAGGAAGACCAACACCTCGAACCGACGATGCCGCCACAGGTCGATGACTCCTCCGATCAGGAGAACGCCCACCACCACCGTGGTATCGCCCAGGTAGGTCACCAATCTGAGCATGTCGACCGCCACCGAGTCGGCGTTGGCCGCACCCCAGTTCGCCACGTCGTCGTCCACGGACGCGAGGCCTGACGAGCCGTCGACCATGTCCAGCAGCAGGCCGGTGACCAGGGCTACGGCGAACGTGGCGAGCAGCGCCACGGTGAGCATCAGACCGCCGGCCGTCCGACGATCCAGTCGCTGCCGGAGGAATCTGCGCAGGCGCGGGTGGCGGGCGAGTCGCCGGACGGCGGCGCGCTCCGCGTCGACCGGGTCGATCGGATCGGGCAGGGAGCGCACCGCTGACAGGACGAAGGCGGCCAGCGCGGCCGCCACGGCCACCGAGAGCACGGCGAGGGTGACCGTCACCGGTCGTCCCGGTTCGGCGGCGCAGCATCAGCGGGCGGCCGGCCCGGCCGCCTGCGCCGCCGGGCGGACCCGCGAGGTGGCGCGATGTATAAGACGGCTGCCACGCAGACGGCACCCAACGCGATGCCGCCGATCACGTCGGTGAGGTAGTGCACGCCGCGGTACATCCGGCTCATGCCGACGATCACCGGGACCGCCAGCACCAGGCCGACGGCGATGACCCGTAGCCAGCTGCTGCGGGTGCGTTCGAAGACCACGATGGCCAGGGCACCGTACGCCGCGGCGGCCGCCGCGTGTCCCGACGGGAAGCTGGTGGCCACGGACACCTCGTCCAACTGGACGACGTCGGGTCTGGGACGCGCCACCAGCCAGGTGACGGTGATGAAAACCGCGGCCTCGAGGATCAGCGCGACGCCGACGAGGAACGGCTCGCGCCACGATCGCCAGACCAGGAACATGACGAGCGCGATGGCCGCCGTGCCGATGACCTTCACGTAGGTCTGGGCCAGCATCGATCCGACCTGGGACCACTGGTCGAGCAGCGGCGTCCGTCGCTGGACCAGCCAGCCGGCGACATCCCGGTCCACGACACCCACCCAGGTGCCCGCCAGCGGTCCGGTGACCAACAGGCCCAGACCCACCCACAGGACGGTCAGTCCCAGATAGATCAGGGCCAGCCGACCCGCGACCGGTAGCAGGTCGTGCCGAAGGGTCTGCATCGCGCGCCCGGCCCGGCCGTCGGGGGAAGGGTCGGCGAACCGCGAGCGGATCCTGCGATCGGGCTGCGGAATCGATCGCGCAGGCGGGACGTTCGGGCTCGCCGGCGACCCGTCGGCTCGTTGCGTCACCGGCCTTGGTTCCACACCGGGTGAGTTCCCCGTTCGGCCGTGACCGATCCACCGATTCGGGAGATTGCCGCCCTCGACCACCACCACACGAACCTGACCGGCGGATCGCCACACCGCTGATCGTGTGGTCGAAGAGCCGATCGAGGTGCCAGCCGGCGCTCACCCAGGGCGATGCGGTCCGGCTACGACGTCCCCCGATCGGTTTCCGACAGCCCCGACCGGGTACCTACCGGTGACGGCGATCCCCGCGGTGGAGCACGTCGGGAACACGTGGTCCCCGGGTCTGCGCGGGAGACGAGCCGGAAGGACGGCCATGACGAACATCGAGAACTCCACACCTCGACCGGACACCCCCGGTCGCGGTGGCGACCGCGCAGTGCCCGGTGCCGACTCCGCCGAGCAGGTCGGCCAGCGGGCGATCCGGAGCGGCCCGTTCCGGGTGCTGCTGTCAGTCGGGCTGGTCACGTACGGTGTCGTGCACATCCTGATCGGGTGGATCGCGTTGCGGATCGCCTGGGCCGGTCGGGGTGAGGGTCAGGAGGCGTCCCAGAAGGGTGCGCTGGCCGAGATGGCCGAGCAGCCTTGGGGTGCGGCGCTGCTCTGGTGCACCGTCGTCGGCCTGGGCACGTTGACGATTTGGCAGGTGATCGAGGCCATCTGGGGGCATCGTGACCGGCCCGCCGGGTTCAAACGCATCCGGAAGAGGCTGGGATCGGCGGGCCGAGCGATCTCGTACACGGCCATCGCGATCATCGGGGTGGCGATCCTGCGGGGCGACGCCGGCTCCGGTGACACCGAGGAGAGCTGGTCCGCCCGGTTGATGACAGTGGTGGCCGGCCAGGTGCTGGTGATCGCCGTGGGAGTGATCATCGCCGCGTTGGGTGTCCGCCTCATGCGGCGGGGCGTCAAGCGGAAGTTCACCGACGATCTGGCCGGCGGGGTGGGACGGACCACCGTGCGCATCGGTCAGGTCGGCTACATCGTCAAAGGCATCGGCTTCGTGCTGGTCGGCGGCCTGTTCGGGTGGGCCGGGATCAGCCATGATGCCGGTCGGGCCGGGGGCCTCGACGACGCTCTGCGCACCCTGGGCGCGCTGCCGCTCGGCGCGGGCCTACTCACCGTGATGGCGCTCGGGTTGATCTGTTTCGGGGTGTACTGCTTCTTCTGGGCCCGGTTCCCGAAGGTCAGCACCGACACCCCCACCGCCGGGCGGAGGTGATCTTGACGAACGCCCGCGTCCCGCCGATGGTGCGGGGGCATCCGGCCGGAGCGCAGGCACCACGATTCATCATGAGATTGTTGTGATCACGCCGGGCACGGTAAGGGAGAGTGGAAGGGCACCGTAGGGCGCGGTGGAACGGCGGCGCGAGGTTGGGGGTCTGGTTTGGATTCCCGATCGCCTCTGCTGTTCTCGCCGGACGGGCTCTCCGACCCCGGTGACGGCCCGGGCAGGGTCGACACCGTGCACGGCCTCGGCCGTCGGCTGGGGCTCTCGTGACGTCGCCACCCGACCCCGATCAGCAGCTGCTGCGGACGGCGACGCGACGGATGGCCTGGCGGTTGGCCGGGGTCATCGCGATCGTGGTGGTCCTGGCCGCACTGGCGACCCTTGCCCTGAGCCCGGCCTTCGGGTCTGAGGGCGGTCCCGCCGACGACGTCCTTCGGACGACGCTGCTGGTCGTCGGCGGCATCGGACTGGTGATCACGGGCCTGGCGGGTCTTCTCATCGCTCGACGGGCGGTGGCGCCCCTCGGCGACGCCCTGGCCCGGCAGCGCCGGTTCGTCACCGACGCGGGTCACGAGCTGCGCACCCCGCTGACCGTCATGTACACCCGCGCCCAGCTGATTGCCCGCCGCATGCCGCCCGACGATCCGGCGCTGCCCGCGATGCGGCAGCTGTTGGACGACAGCCGGGTGCTCGGCGAGGTTGTCGATGAGTTGCTGGACAGCGCGCAGCTGACGGCCGACCCCGGACGGGGGGAGCCGGTCGACGTCCGGGAGCTGCTGCACGCGGTGGCCATATCGTTGGCGGTGTTGGCCGACGAGCGCGACGTCACACTGACGGTGACCGTCCCGGCGGACGCCCGGGTCAACGGGTCGCGACCGGCGTTGCGCCGCGCGGTGACCGCGCTGGTGGACAACGCGCTGGGGCACACCCCGGCCCCGGGCGTCATCGACATCGCCGCCACGGTGACCGGCGACCGGGTCGTGCTGTCGGTCACCGATACCGGAGAGGGACTGGCCGGATCGGATCCGGACGAGTTGACCCGGCGGTTCGCCAGCGGCCCCCGATCGGCCGACGGCCCAGGTGGGCGCCGGTTCGGACTTGGGCTGGCGCTGGTCCGGGAGGTCGCCATCGCGCACGGCGGGACGCTCAAGCTCGGTACCGGGCCGGCCGGCGGCGTGCGGGCCGAGATCGTGCTGCCGGCTCATCACTGAGTGCGGGGGCGCCGTCCGGCGGAGACGGGCGTCCGACCGGGATGATCAGCCGAGCAGGCGCAGCCCTCGTGCCTCAGTTCCGGCCGGGCGACCCGTGGTGATCGGGCATCGGCCCGTGCATCGGCCCCGGTATCGGCCCGTGCATCTGCTCGTGCGCCCACGGCCCGGTCAGTGCCGGTGGGGTGAGGTCCTCGGCCGCGACCGCCGTCCCCAGCGCCAAGGCGGCGACGGCCGCGGTGATCGCCACCGCCACCCGGTGCCGGGCCGCCGCTCGATAGGTGTGACGCCCGCCCAGCCGCGCTCGGCGCAGCGCCCGGCGGGTCAATGTGGCTGCCATGGGAGTCCCTTCTGACCCGATGATGCCAGTGTGGCGCGGTCCGCGTCCGCACGGTCGGGTTCACCCGCATCCTGAGCGGACGCCGCAGGGTCGGGCTGGACGGGCACGGCCTACACTCGCCCGGGATTCGAGAAGGGAACGCAATGCGATTCGGTCTGATCGGCACGGGTCCCTGGGCGAGCCAGGCGCACGGTCCGGGTCTGCTGGCCTGCCCGGACGTGGATCTGATCGGGCTGTGGGGACGCGACGCGTCGAAGGCGGCCTCCCTCGCCGACCGGTTGGCGGCGAAGCCCTACACCGAGGTCGAGGACCTGCTGGCCGACGTCGACGCGGTGGCGTTCGCGGTGCCGCCGGCCGTGCAGGCCGACTTGGCCCTCCGGGCCGCGCGCGCCGGCAAGCACCTGCTGCTGGACAAGCCGATCGCCCTGGACGTGGCATCCGCGGATGCGCTGGAGTCGGCGGTCGAGGAGAGTGGCGTCGCGTCGGTGGTGTTCTTCACCGACCGGTTCGTGGACACCTCGAGGGCGTGGTTCGACCAGGTCCGGGACACGCCCGGGTGGCGCGGCGCCTGGTACCGCTGGCTCAGCACGCTGCAGGCTCCCGACAACCCGTTCGGCGGGTCGGCGTGGCGTCGGGAACGGGGGGCGTTGTGGGACACCGGCCCGCACGCCCTCTCCACACTGATCGAAGCGCTCGGACCGGTCGCTGCGGTCAGCGCGGTTGCCGGCGACGGCGATCTGGTGACGCTGGTGGTGCGGCACGAGTCCGGGGCGATGAGCACCGCCGTGCTCAGCCAGTTCGCCCCGCCCGCGGCCGCGTCGTTCGACTGCACGCTGTGGGGCGACGCCGGGCTGGCGCCGATGCCGCTGCGGCCGGACGGGCGGATCGTCGACACCTACGCGACCGCGGCGAGCGAACTCGTCGCGGCGGCCACCGAACGACGGCGATCCGACGCCGATGTGCGGCTCGGCGCCACCATCACCCGCCTGCTCGCCGATGCGCAGCGGCAGATCGATCTTCAGCGGTCCTGACCTTCATGGTCTGAGCAGGCTCGACGGGGCCAGGCCCCTTGGGACGCCGGCGTGGCGGGGTGACCCGATGCATCATCCCGCCGGCGTTGGTTCAGACCAGTGCGAGGACCTTCGGCAGGAACAGAACGGCGGTGTAGTAGGCCATGAACTGGACGCCGGCATGCATGCCGAGCAGCTTGTTCATCAGGCCGCCGAAGATGCCGACGGTGGTGGCCACGAGCAGGCCGAGGATTCCGCCCTCGTAGAAGGAGATGACCAGGATCAGTCCGATGAAGGTGCCGATGATGGCCTCCTGGCTCAGCCGGCGAACCACCCATGACGCGGCGCTGCGGGCGTACATCGCGAATGGGTAGGCCACCAGTCCCGCGATCAGCACGGCGAGCAGGCCGAACGCGAGGAACTCCCAGGTCGACAGCATGTTGTGCAGGTTGTTCGTCTCGCCGGTGTCGGTGTTGATGGTGAACACCGGGGGCGCGTTGAACAGCGGCGCGGCCGGGCCGGCGGCGACCGGGCTGAGTGGCAGACCGACCGCGATCAGCGGGATGAGCGCTTCGGCGATGTAGGTCGACTCGGTGACCCCGTTCTTGACCGCCATCATCGTGGTCAGGCGCCGGTAGGCGTGCCTGACCCGGGTACCGACGGCCTCGCCGAGCATGACGGTCATCGCGACCGGGCTGACCACGAACGTCAGGCTCGAGATTCCGGCGGCGGCCGCGGTGGACGCGGCCTGGCCCTTGTCGAGCACCTTGAGCGGGTTGGGGAAGTAGCCGTCCCAGTTCTTCACGTCGGGCGCGAGGAAGAAGGTGCGGCGGGCGTGCTGCCGCATCGAGTCTCGGGCGACCGGTGAGGCGATCGAGAACAGGTCGGCGACCAGTGGTCCGATGGCGATGCCGAGGAAGAAGCTGATGCTCAGGGCGGAGCCGTGCAGCGGGGTGACGAACGCCTGGAGCGCGGCGATCAGCAGCACCATGGGGACCAGGCCGGCCACTGCCGCCCAGCGTCCGCGGGAGAAGTATGCGATGAGGACGGCCACCACCGGGAACACGAAGGGTGCGACGGCGGTGATCTGCTTGGCGAACGGTGCGATCAGCGAGGCGGCGCCGACCGCGATCGGGACGGCGATGAACGCCGACAGGATCGCCCCTGAGATCGCCTTGCGCAGCGCGATGTGCGGCACGCCGAGCCGCCGCAGCAGGTCGGCCTCCCGGAGCAGGGGCACCGCGAGGGTGTCGCCGGGGATGCCGAGCAGGGTGGTGGGGATGGCGTGGGTCATGTGTTTGGCGACGGCGCCGGCGAGGAAGAACGACAGCACACCGGCCGGCGGCACGCCGACCAGCACGACGAGCAGGGTCAGCGGGGCCAGGGTGGCGGTCTCATCGGTGCCGGACACCAGGCCGATCGCCGAGAACACAATGGCGCCGAGCAGGCCCATGCCGATGGCCAGGAAAAGGGTCTGGATCATGGCTGGGCCACCTTGTCGTGTTCGGGTTCGGCGAAGACCTCGTAGATGCCCAGATCGCGAAGTTCCTTTCGGGTCGCCTCGGGCAGGTCGTCGATACGTCCGAGCTCACCGGTTTCGGATTCGAGCTCGGCGAGAGCCTCTTCCTGGGCGCTCTTGTCGGACAATTCCTCCACGAGATGCCGCTTCGGCGCGAACAGGTGGGCCGAGATCGCGCCCGACACCAGGCATCCGGCGAGACCGACCAGCAGGGCGTACGTCTTGGCCAGTTCGGGAGTGGTGAGGGTGTTGAAAAGCATCAGCGACAGCAGGTAGGAGGGGAGCCCGAGGATGCAGCCGAGGACGGCCGCCCAGCGCAGGTGCCTGACGTCGACGACGTCACCCCACACTTCGGCGAGTTGTGGCTGACCCTTGACTGCCGCTCCCTTCTGCTCCGAGATGTCTGGTGGGTGGGTGTCCATGAGCGTGGGCCTTTCTCGGTGGTGGAATGGGTTGCCGGGTCGGCCGGCGCGTCAGCTCTCCTGGCCGGTGAGGGCCTGCACGACGCGGGACGGGCTCGGCCGGCCGAGCTCGCCCGCGAGCCACGCGCTGGCGTCGGCCAGCTTGTCCAGGTCGACCCCGGTGTGGACGCCGAGCCCGTCGAGCAGCCAGACGAGGTCCTCGGTCGCGAGGTTGCCG